>QIKG01000151.1 GCA_003232965.1 Oceanospirillales bacterium | reverse complement strand
AGATCAAAGAAACTTGATTGCATGTTTTATTCCGGGAAAAATAGTTTCGAACATTATACCACTAAGGGGGTATTTTTAGAGGTGCCCTTTAGTAGATGCTGTTCAATCTATGCACCCCGAACATGTGTTTAAAATCGATGAATCTGAAAGGCACAAATGTGCTGAGTTTTTATCACCATATTTGGAACTAGGAGGACATGTTTTTTCAACCAACTATGACCTTCTCTTGTATTGGGTAGAGGTTAGTAGTGAAGAGTTAGATGGTAAATGTATAGACGGCTTCGGTAAAGACCGCTTAAATGAAGATGAACCTCATGAAGACCCTGTGTATTCTGAATTAATATGGGGGCCGAATCGTTCTGAACAAAACATTCATCATTTGCATGGTACGTTATCAATTTTTGATGAAGGTGTTGATATTGTTAAAGAGATTTATGATGGCAGTTATTTGCTAGAGAATATTAAAGCTAGAATGCAGAGTAAGCAGTATCCAGTTTTTGTCGCCTCAGGTAATGGTGATAATAAGCTTAACGTTATAAGGCACAACCCATATTTAACTGCTTGTTATGATGCTCTGTGCAGCGCAAAAGGTTCTTTGATAACGTTTGGTTTCAGCTTTGGTGATTCAGATGATCATATAATTGATGCTATTAATTTAGCATGCTCCAAAAAACGAAATGGTTTTGACAAGTTATGGAGTGTTTATATAGGTGTATATGACGATACTGCAAAGCAACACATGGAAAGCATAAAGCATAAATTTCAATGCAAAGTGAATCTTTTTGATGCAAAAACAGTAAGCATCTGGCGCTAGGGAGCTGCACAAAATCAGCAGCACACTACCTCCAATCAAACCAAACTAGAGATTGTCCGCTTTTGGTTGTTGCATTACTTAATAAAAAGAAAGAGATTTCAGCAAGAACTCATAACTGAAAAAATTTAAATATATGCCAGATGAACAGAACATTGATCCCATTGAAGCATGGAGAAAATCACGTTCAGGCGCGTGGGCAGGACGAGGTTTTCATTATCAGCATCTATTTTCAACTCTAATTCTCATCCGTCAGTGGGCAGGGTTAGCTCCGTCTGGCGCCTTAGTTCCAGAAGGGCTAGAAGACTGTGTTGTAGAAGTAAAGAAACAAGAGCTTTGGCTCCAGATTAAATCTCGAAAAGAAGGCTCATTTAGTGAAGCTGAGGTTCAGAAAGTACTTGCAGGAGTGAGTGAGAAGGCTGATTCAGTTGAGCAAATAGTTAACCGGAAAACTGTTGTCATACTGGAACAGCAATGTTTAAACCTTAAGAGTATAGGTATAGATCGGCTTTTTGAGAACACTGAAGAACAAGTATTTGTATGCACTTCTCCTCGCGATAAGATCGTCGCTATTCTTACCGAGCAGCTTAATACTGCGGAGATTATAGCAGAAGGCGTACTAAGTGATCTATACGAATTGGTCGCATCCGCATCAGAGGAAAATGCATCGTTATCATTCGATGACCGACGGAGAATTCCCACATCTGAAATTGAGCGTCGTATTTTTGAACGTTTAGAAGCTGAAGACCCATCAGCAATAGACCGCGCTCTGGCTTCAGGGACGCTTGCCCCTGTCGACTTTAGTAAACCCATAAGCGAGCCTGCCTTTTACCAAGGGGTTAAAGTCACTCCGGGGCATGTGGCAGCAGGTCTTGTACTCAATCGACCAATTGATAGAAAAAACGTTACTCAATTTCTCAAACAGCGAAGACACGTATTGATATCAGGGCCATCTGGTGCAGGAAAATCTGCATTAATGTGGTCATCCGTTGAAAGCTTAATTGGTGATATTCGGTGGTATCAGATAACCTCCAAAGCTGTCGTAGCGGACGCGAATGCTATTATCAGTTTTTTTCGTGCACGAAGGCCAGCCGAAAATTCCCCTATAGGTATAGCATTTGATGAAATAGGATCAGCAAATGCAGATTTGTGGGATGTTCTCGTTCGAGAACTACGAGACATGCCATCGGTATATTTTTTAGGTACCGTACGAAAAGAAGATGCCTCCCTTATTTCAAATCATGCAGACATAGAATTTGTTGAGGTTAGTCTGAATGAGAAGCTTGCTGAAAGTGTATGGCTAAAACTTCATGCTGAGGGTCAAACCGACTGGGTGCACTGGAGAGAGCCTTTTGAGCAGTCCGATGGGCTTATGCTCGAATATGTACATATTATTACGCAAGGCAAACGTCTGTCTTTGATGATTGATGATCAAATTCGAATGCGGCAGCAAGAAGGTCGATGCGACGAATTGGCCATTCTCAGGGTTACCTCCGTTTTGTGTGCATCCGGTGGTGACGTTCAAGCAAGCAAGTTAATCAGCTCTCTTGGTATAAATACAGACAGCGCTAGTCAAGCACTTACACGCCTCGTTGACGAACATTTAGTAAGAGAAACTCGGCCTGGCGTATTGGGTGGCCTGCACATGCTACGCTCTAAGGCACTTGTAAAGGCCTGCCATGATCAGGTGGTTTTCCTACCTGCTGATTCATTGTGGCAGGGCTTGTTGGCAGTCACAGATGACACTTTGCCTAGGGTTGTTCAGTCAATACTCGCAGAAGTAGCGGGTGAAAATGAGGTCTCAGTACTGAACAAGTTGTCGAATATACTTAATAATGCCCAAGACGTTGAAGTATGGTCGTCAATTCTAACCGGATTAGGATTGGCGACTTTAGAACGCAATGTGGTTTCTTTCATGGGTATCCTTGAGCAATATGGTGTCCAGCGTGCGAAATGGTCACTCGCATCAATGTTTTGTGATTCACAGATCGATATCCCGGATTTCAACGAGTTCGATCAATGGCAATCCCTTCGAGATGCTATTCTTGCCTTTCGCGCTTTACCCAAGAAAGACTTGCGGAAAATATGTTTGGAGCAACGATCTAAAGAGTTATCGATCCCAACCTGCAAAAGCCTTCATCAGCTTAACAAGCTTCTTTCTTCCATTGCTCCCATTTGTGGCGGCGACCCCATAGGTATCAATATCTCCCCAGAGTTTGAGGGGAAAGGCCAGTTGGACATAAATGATGTTAGCGATTTCTTATCCTCAGCTCATTTCATAAGCCCAAGTATGGCTAAACAGCTAGTAGATGGGTTAGGAGGAGAAGAAATTCTATTTGATTGGTTCGTATCTCAAACACCCTGGGTATCTTCTCCAAAGATTGACGCAAACGGCGCACATGGTCGCACAGTTCGTTCAGATATGTTTTATGTCTCTGAAAAAGAACAGACCGATCCTCACACAAGTGTATGTGATATTTGTGAGACCCTAATTTCAATTTCTCCCGACTCCGAAGCCGCCGCATCGGATGCTGTTACCCCGTTAGGACAACCAATTACCGTCGGTGAATATCAGCCGTGGTCGAAGAATATGCCAAGAAAAAATATTCCTTCGAAAACTCGAATTTCATGGAATGTTGCGTTCCGACAAATTTTATTAGCTAGATCTGCATCTGACAGTCTTACAAACTACACGCACACGATGGCTGATCTGGTTAAGCGAACCGAAAAAGTATTTCGCTCGTATAGCGAAAAATGGATTAAAAGAAAACGGATTGCCAATGCGGATGTTATAGCGCAGGAAGTCAATGACATTATCCAGTCCGTAAATGAAATTTCCTTTGCTACTCCAGAGAAACCATCTCATGAGATGACAAAACCTGCTGACAATGCAGGTCATGATGATTCTCTTGGGGCACTATTATCGGGAATCTTGGGGAACCTCATGGGAAGAATGGGCAAGATTTCAGGTGATGGAAATCCAAAAGCAACGGCCACCTTTGCGGGGAGTTTAGCTGGTCAGGCAAATGAGCATGAAAAATCTCTTATATGGCGAACGAGCTTAAGCCCGCCGCAGAAAGAACTCAAAGCATTGGCTGAAAGACTTATGCACGTTTCATATCTACTGCATGAGTTTGCGCACGATAATAGCGACGTATCAATCCATAGAATTATAAAATCAACGAAGAAAAGTACTCCGGGAAAGGCTGTTTCCACTGCTGCAAGACGTTGCCAACTCTTTGCCAAACAGCGGTTTGATAAAAAATTATACTCTTTAGAGAAAAGTTTAAGTGAAAGAGGTTGGAGCTGTAAGTGCTGGTCTAGGCCTGTCGATGAAGCCGATAGTGTACATTGGCCTTCAGTGGAAGTCGCAATCGCTGTGGATATTAAAGATTTTGAGACTGACGCAGAGTATATGGAAGCGGCCTTCGCTCTCGCTGACCATCATTTTGAAAATAATTGGCGTTATAGAATCGTTCCTGTAATAAATGGTTTTGTCGTAGCGCCACTAGCGATGTTGCCATCATCTTATTTACCGCTCCCAGACCATGATTTTACGAAAGATTGGAAGGAGTACATTAAAGACTATTTAATATCTTCGCAGGTTGTAGAATATTTTGACAAAGCGCTGGATGCTTGCGGTCAGGTTTCAGCCGTTATTGCTTGTCGTGATCTAGATCTATTGCATCCGGTGGAAGATAAAGTTCTATCCGATGCTATTGAAACGTTTAACCAAAATCGTGAGTTACTTTTAAATGCTTCAGAAAAAAATAGTGATGAATACACCTTGTGGGCATGTGATTTCATTGACCAGTATTGGGATAAAGTTGTTGATGAATTCGAGGCAGCAAAGTTAGGAGAAAAAGTAGAGCACCCAATTTGCGAAATCCCTCATCAGGCGCTGAGTGGCCAACCTAACGAACATGTATTAGAAATAGCTGGGGCACGTATCCTGATGATACAGGCTGAGTGCTACCGTTTAGCTCAAATCTAAACTGACAAGCACTGGCCTAAAGCGGGTAACTGTCAGATCTGGCCTGGACTTCTACAGATATAAAATATATCGGTTTTAACGTCCGCTGTTGGCCGTTTATTAATGTTTTTCTGTGTGCTATAACGACCCAAAGCGGACATTTTATAATAATTTTCATACCCCGAAGTGTTAGTGGAATTTCAAGGATATCTATAATGAATACTAAAAAGTGGATTGTATGAAGTTAAAAAAATTAAAGGTAAAAAACTTTAAGCAATTTCAACGTCAGATGTTTGAATTTAATGACGACACCAACGTAATCGTTGGGGACAATGAGAGTGGAAAAAGTACTGTCCTTGAGGCTATAGAAGTATGTCTAAATTTTTCATTTAGAGGCAAGCCTCTAAATATGGAGTTGTCAACTGACCTCTTTAATAATCAATGCATTGTAGATTATCTCGCCAGTGACAAGTCTCAGGATAAACTTCCTGAAATTCTGATTGAAGCCTTTCTAGATGGTCACCCCGAACTAAAAGGAGATAAAAATAGCGATAAAACTGATGTTCAGGGGATTTTTGTAAAAATATACTTTGATCCTGATTTAGCTGATTCGTATGAAGCTTTCGTCGCAGACCCGAATAAGGTCATAACATTGCCAGTTGAGTTATATAAAATTGACTGGTATAGCTTTTCCTGGAATCGCATTACCCATCACAACAAAAAGATAGGCTGCCTCTTTGTCGATCCAGCTCGCCTACATCCTTCATTCGGTCGCACGAAATACATTAACAGTATTATTAATGCAGCACTTGAAAAGAATGCGCGCTCTACATTGAATCTAAACTATCGTCAGCTTAAGTCCCGTTTCGATGATGAAGTGGATGTTATAGCTATCAATAACAAGCTAGATGCCGATAATGAAGTTACAGAAAAGTCCTTAAAGATAACAGCTGATATAGCTTCAACAACAAGCTGGGAAAGCAACCTACAGCTTGCAGTTGACGATGTTTCCTTTGGTCAGATTGGTAAGGGGGAACAAAATCAGGTTCAGATTAAGCTTGCTTTACAGAATAAGGCGAAAGATGTTGATATTGTTATGCTGGAAGAACCAGAAAACCATCTTTCGCATATTAACCTTGTTAAGCTCATTAGCTATATTGAAAAGAAAAATAGTGGTAAACAGATATTCCTTACCACGCATAGCTCCTATGTTTTGAACAAGCTCAGCATAGAAAAACTCTGTCTCATGGCTAATGGCTATTTAAAGCTAAAAGACATTGATAAGGGGACTGTGAAAACATTAAAGCGTCTTCCTGGTTATGACACACTTCGTGTTGTATTAGCGAAAAAGCTTGTTCTGGTCGAAGGGCCATCAGACGAACTTCTTCTCAAGAAAATATATCTCAATAAGCACGGGTGTTTGCCTGAAGAGCATGGCATTGACATTATTGTTGTTCGGGGTATCGGTTTTAAGAATTACCTGAATATTGCAAAGCCTCTCAATCACGCGGTGCGGGTTGTAAAAGATAACGATGGTAATTACCAGAAGAATATTGTTGAGTGGTCAGAACCCTACAATGGTTGTGAAGGGATCATCTGTTTTTCTTCAAAGGATAACGAACTTAATTCTTTGGAGCCTGCATTAATAGATGCCAATGGTCAGTCGGTAGAAGAACTTGACCGCTTGGCTAAGATAATGCTCTCTACACAAACATTTAACCTTTACGAGCAGGAAGATGGACTGTCCGAAAAGAAAACTTATTTAAAAAGTTGGTTTGCTGGTGAAGAGACCGGCAAGAAGAAGGTCGATTCAGCCATTCGTATCTTTGATAGTGAAGTGGAAATAAAATATCCTAAGTATCTAGTCGAGGCAGTAAAGTTTGAGTCGTAGGCTGATATTAGCGAGCGCAGGAGCTGGTAAATCAAAGCTCATTGTTGAACAGGCGATTGAAAGGATAGCTCTTGGAGAAAGAGTTTTGATCTTGACGTATACTGAAAACAACCAAAATGAACTTGTAAAAAAATTCTGCCAAGTCCGTGGCACCGTTCCTTCTTTAGTAACAATTAAAGGATGGTTCACATTTCTACTTGAGGACATGATTAGGCCTTATCAGTCATGTATCTTTCAGGGCCGAATTCCAAGTATAAATTTTAATCCAGAAGATCCGCACAAGAGAAATGGACGAAATATTAAGGGTAGTGGGGAAAAGATCGAGGGAAATTATAATCCCAAGCATTTTTTAACCAGAAACAAGGGAAAGGCACATACTAGTTATATCTCAAAGCTTGCTGTGCGTATAAATTCAGTTTCTGGTGGGAAATCTATCGCTCGGCTATCAGAAATATATAGCTCAATTTTTATTGATGAGACGCAAGATTTGATAGGCTGGGATTTTGAACTCATGAAGTCAATATCTTCTTCTGGAATTTATCAGTTCTGCTGCGTTGGAGATTTCAGACAAACGTTATATTCAACACATCCAACAACCAAGAAACCCAAAGATAATAACGAAAAATTAAAACGTTTTGTAGATATTGGCTTTACACCGGAAAATCTCAATGTAAGTTGGCGATGCACACAGAATATCTGTGACTTTGCTGATTTGGTTCATAAAAATGAAGGTGTTTATGAATCTACAGAGTCAAAGCTGGAGGTGCTTGATCCTAAGTATATTGATCACCTTGGTGTATTTGTAGTAGAGCCGGATAATGTGGGTGAATATATCAAAAAACACCAACCAATTATACTTAGGGCTAATCGAACATCACATAAATATTTATGCGAAGGTAGAGACGCATACAATTTTGGTGAGGTTAAGGGTATGGGGTTTAATCGAGTATTGATTTGCTCGACGGATAAGCACCAAAAGTTCTTGGCTGGTAAATATGACGTATTTGAGAGTGATAAAACACCTAAGGCCAAAAATTCATTATATGTCGCAATTACAAGGGCTAGGTACAGCGTAGCATTTCTGTATGCTGGTGATGTAGCTATTGAAGGGGTGGAAGTTTGGCCAATTTCTGAAGATTGAATTTACCACAAATTTATAATGTGACTTGGGGACTTGAATGTCCGCTTATGGCCGAATTCAGAAGTTACGACATTGTAAATCCAGGGCGGTATCTGGGGACACAATGAAAGCGCCGGGATAAACCGGCATAGAGTAGGGGATGAAAGAGCCCCACATGAAAGGAGAAGCCACTCCATCATGG
>QIKG01000046.1 GCA_003232965.1 Oceanospirillales bacterium | reverse complement strand
TGAAGTCGAAGAAATCCCTTTTGTCGAACCCGATGGGGAAGGCGAGCATCTGTGGTTTTGGTTGCAAAAAACCGGCGCAAATACCCAATGGGTTGCTGGGCAGCTGGCTGAGTTGGCCGGTATTTCGGCACGGGATGTTTCCTGGGCTGGTTTAAAAGACCGACAGTCTATATCTCGGCAGTATATTTCCCTACAACTCCCCGGCAAAGCCGATCCGGATTGGCAAGATTGGGAGATTGAAGGGGTAAAAATCCTCGCCGCTAAACGCCACAGCCGAAAATTAAAAATTGGTGCGCTTAAAGGCAATCTATTTAAGGTTTACTTGCGCGATTGTGTTGCACTTGAGCCGTCGCTTTCAGCGGCTGCAGCACGGCAGAAAACAGATGCTTGTCTTGAGAAGATCCAACAGCAAGGTGTTCCCAATTATTTCGGCCCGCAGCGATTTGGTCGCGGTGGCGGTAATGCTGGTGCTTGGCTGGGTGGTCGGCGATTAGGTAAACGCGCTCGAAACATGCGCTCGCTATTGATTTCCACAGTCCGTAGCAGTATCTTCAATCAATTACTGGCTGAAAGGGTGAAGGCGGGTAGTTGGAATCAACTACTGAATGGTGAGTGGCTACAACTGGATGGTAGTCGTTCAGGGTTTTTATATACGGATGCTGATGCTGAAATTCTCCAGCGCTTAAAGGACTTTGACTTACATCCCAGTGGCCCACTAGCAGGCGAAGTCAGCCGCCGGGGTGACAAGCAACCCCAGGCTGAGGCGTTGGCGTTTGAACAAGCTATCCTAGAAACATGGCAGCCGTGGATTGAAGGCTTGGAAAAAAACCGCGTGAACGCAGACCGTCGCAGCCTACGATTACGCCCGCAGAATTTCCGCTGGCACTGGCAGGAAAACGACTGCTGTGTAGAATTTGGCTTGCCGGCTGGAAGTTATGCATCAGTTATACTCGCGCAAGCATTTGCCCTGCACGAGAATAAGGACTTATTAACTAATGAATAAATATCAAATTAAAGGCACATCGGGTGATGTTACCGGTAAAAAATGGCCATTAAACGAATCGGTAACGGTTGGCTCTGATGCTAAAAGTGATGTCAAACTTAACGGCACATTGATTGCCCCGCAACATGCGTTATTTAAGACCACAGATGAATCAGTTAGCCTTGAAGCAGTACAAGGTGAGGTTTATGTTAACGGTGAGAAAATCTCAGTTGCAGCGCTGGGCTCAGGCGATGAAATTCGTTTTGGCAATTACCGCTTTATGCTACAAGCCCCCGGTCTGCGTCCACAACGGGTTCTACAGCCTGAAGCCGTCGGCAGAAAATCCCGCGCCGGTCTTTGGGCAGCCTTGTTTGCAGCCGCCATTGCGGGCTCGGGTTTTGCAGCCTGGCAACAGGGATTATTACCCTTTTGATGGGTTATCAATTAGTCTAAATCACGGCTGGGCTGTGCTAATTAATAAAATACTTGGAGTCGATAATGGAGAAAACAATGAAAACCACCCGCTTAGGAATACGCTTAGGATTAATCTTAGTAGCATTGGTTTTTCTTGCTGCATGTTCAGATTCAAACCCTCCGCCGGAAACAAGCCTTGCGGAGGAAGTTTCAAGTGATCCGGTATTATTGAAAGAATCCTTTTCAGTCCTGCTGGCAGGCACTCTTATTGGCAAGCTTGAAGTCGAGCATGATGGTGGGGAGACCCGCGTTGATTTCGAGTTTCGAAACAATGGCCGCGGACCCACCATCAAGGAAAAACTCAGTCTGGCTGAGAATGGTCTGCCCAGTTCCTGGACCATTGAAGGCAGCACTACCTTCGGTAACAAAGTTGCTGAGCACTTTATTCATGCGGGCAGCAAGGCCAGTTGGCAGGACACCACAGGTACCGGCAGCGCCACATTAGCAGAACCACGCCTATATGTTGCCCAGGAAGCCAGTCCTTATGCAATTTGGGTGTATGCAAAGGCCTTACTCGCTGATGAAGACCACAGCATGCCGGTACTACCCGGTGGCACATTACGGATTGATACCATGCAACAGCTCAGCCTAAAAGGTGAAGCCGGTGATCTTTCTGCAACCGCCTATGCCTTATCAGGGCTTTCGCTTAATCCGACGTATTTTCTGTTGGATGATAAACAAGCGCTAGTTGCGATTATAAGTCCTTCGTTTGCGCTGATTCGTGAGGGCTTTGAAGCTGAGGATGAACGCCTACGGGGTTTGGCGACAGAATATTCGGCGCAGCGTTTTGAGCTTATTCAGGAAAAGGTCGCGCACAACTTTGATAACCCGGTGCGGATTAGAAATGTGCGGATTTTTGAGCCATCCACTCAAGAACTGGGAGAACCGGTATCGGTTATTGTTAATGGCAACAAAATAGAAAAAATCACCGCAGCTGATGCCCCCGCACTCGCCGGTGAGACAGTAATTGATGGCGCAGGTGGTACTCTGGTGGCCGGCATGTATGAAATGCACGGGCATGTTGGTCAAAATCGAGGCTTGTTGAATATCGCTGCGGGGGTGACTTCAGTTCGTGATATGGGTAATAACAATAAGGTATTGTCTGGTCTAATCGAGAAAATAAAAAGCGGTCGTCTAGCCGGGCCGCGAGTCACCCGCAGTGGCTTTATTGAGGGCAAGAGCCCCTACAGTTCTAACAATGGAATTATGGTTTCCACTCAAGCAGAAGCTCTGGACGCTGTGCGCGCCTATTCCGGCGGGGAATATTATCAGATTAAAATTTATAACAGCATGAACCCCGAATGGGTGCCTGCTATGATCGCCGAGGCTCATGCACAAGGCCTAAAGGTTGCCGGGCATGTGCCGGCTTTTTCTAATGCTAATGCGATGATCGCAGCTGGTTATGATGAGCTAACCCACATTAATCAGGTCATGCTTGGCTGGGTTTTAGAAGAAGGTGAAGATACCCGAACCTTACTACGGCTAACCGCATTACGGCGCCTGCCGGCACTGGAAATGGATGATCCAAAAATAGCCGTCACTATTGATGCCATGGTTGCTAGCAATGTTGCCATTGATCCTACATTGGCAATCCATGAAGCCTTGTTACGCTCCCGCAATGGTGCGGTAACACCGGGTTCTGTAGATTTCATAGAACATATGCCCGTTGGGATACAACGAAGTGCAAAAACCGCCTGGGCTGATATAGCCACGCCAGAAGATGATAAAGCCTATTGGCAGGCATTCGATAAGATTATAGAAACCGTCAAGCTGATGCGCGATAAAGGCATTATGTTGTTGCCCGGAACTGACCTTGGCGGGTCTTTTTATTACCATCGTGAATTGGAGCTTTATCAGCTGGTTGGAATGACCCCTGCTGAAATTCTAAAATGGGCGACTTACGATATGGCAGCCTATCTTGGGCAGGATGAGGTGCTGGGTTCCATCGAAGTTGGTAAATATGCGGATTTCTTTTTAATCCCGGGAGACCCGACCAAAGACCTTAAAGCGATTAAAACCATATCGATGGTGGTTAAGGATGGCACTGTTTATTTCCCCAGCGAAATTTATCCAGAATTAGGTATTCGACCGTTTGTAACGGCACCATCAGTGCAGCACTTAGAAGCTAAAGAGCTTCTATAGCCCGCATATCGTAGTTTTTGCGAGTACAATGCCTACTTAAATGATCCACTACTACTTTCCAGCATTGGAGTTTTCATGAACAAACTTATTGTTATTATTTCGCTGTTATTTCTTTCATCACCACTATGGGCACATGGTGCTGCTGATGATAAACCCTCTATTGATTCAAGCGTTATTGTGAATTTAACATCGCAAGTTATTGCGCTGGACTATGACAGCCGGGAACTCACCCTGAAAAATCCAGATGGCGAAATTGTTAAAATTACCGTTAGTACGGATGAAAAAAACCTAGATAAAGTGAAAGTTGGTGATGTTATTCATATGCAGGTAGTCGATAGCCTAAATATTAAAGTAGTATCCGTGCGCAATGCTGAACCGGGCTCTGCCAGTAGTTCGTAATGCCGAAGGTGAAGAACCAGGAATGGAGTCTGTAGATACCAGGGTGATCAATGCAGTTGTTGAGGAAATCAACTTGGAAAATAACACCATCAAACTGCGAGGCGTGAACGATGTGGTCGAGGAATATACTGCGAAAAATCCAGATAACTTGAAAAAGACAGCAGTTGGCGATCTGGTAGTGATCACCTACACCACCTCAGTTGTTGTATCGCTTAGGCACGCCGCACAGGAATAGCCGAAATATTTCTATTGTTAAGAAAAATTTGTTGTAATGACTGGTATTGATTGATTTAATTGGCTGAAGGGCATACTATACACACTCTTATACACATTACAAGGTGTAATATATGCGTACCAATATTGTTTTAAATGATAAGCTCGTAAGCGAGGCGCAAGCACTAAGCCAGATTAAAACCAAACGTGAATTGATTGAAGTGGCTTTGCAGGAGTTTGTGGCTAATCACAGGCGTAAGGATCTGCGCGAGCTTAAAGGGGTCAGCGAACTGCGAGTCGACTATGATTACAAGAGTGTCCGTTCAGGGTCAGGCTAATGTATCTAGTAGACACTTCGGTTTGGGTCGATTATATAAAAGGAACTGAATCAGCGGCTGTAGAATTTCTGGACAAGATAGTGTCAATACCGATGGCAGCAGGTATAACTGATTTAATTTATATGGAGATTCTTCAGGGTGCCAGAAGTGAATCTGCATTTGAGAAACTGCAACAGTACTTTTCAACCCAGTTGTTTTATCGCTTTGAAGACTATCAGGCCTCCCATGAATCGGCAGCTCGCCTGTTTTTCACCTGTCGACGGCAGGGTATTACAATTCGATCTTCCAACGATTGCCTTATCGCACAGTGTGCATTGGAAAATGATGTGGTTCTTCTGCATCAGGATGCTGATTTTGTGTATATGGGAAAAGCAGTTCCTCAGTTGCAGCAAAAACACTTCTTTGACTGATATTTAACAGTAGATTCCTCTTGTTTTTTTAAAAGTTAAAAAAACCTGTCATGCTTCGCTACGGCCCGGTATCTCCTGAAAATAGCACGGTGCCCAATGAGGCCCCGGCTCGGGGGCCGGGAAGGCAGTATTTTTAAAGCGGGAAGACAGTATTCTATTAGTTCAGCAATCGCGCCATTCTTGTACGCATTTCGCGGATTAATTGCGGATCATTGGCAAGCTGAAAAGCAGCAACTAAACTGCGTTGCGCCAAACCATCCTCATATTCCCGGTTGCGTTCTAATAATTCCAGTAACTGCTCCATACCCACACGGTATTCGCCACTCACAAGAGCGTGGGCAGCTAGTTGATAACGACGCTTGTGATCATCGCCGTTATCAGCCAAAGCTTTTTCCAGCGCTGCAACAGAAGGTGAATCACTCAGGGCTTTGCTGAATTCCAGTGCGCCAAAAAGTGCTTTGCCTTCCATGCTGTCACGGATTTCCAGCGGCAGGGATTGCAAGATACCTTCGGCGATTGAGGTTTCACCCAGTTGCATCTGTACCTGTGCCAGTTTTAATTTTAGTTCGTTGTCATCCGGATTTTGACCAAATTGCTCTTCCAGCAGGCTGCGTGCAGCCTCTAGTTGGCCGGTACTGATGGCTTCATCAATCATTTCGGCGGGGGAGAGGGCTTTTTCCGGTAACAGTGCGATAATTTTATCGCGAATAACCGATTCCGGTTGTACTCCCATAAAATGATCAGTCACCTGGCCATCTTTCAGCATTAATACGGTGGGTAACGACTGCACCCCCATTTGACCAGCGAGTGCCTGCTGTTCATCGGCGTTCACTTTGACCAATTTGACCTGACCGGCAAACTCAGTCACCAGTTTATCGAGAATCGGCATCAGAGTTTTACAGGGCTCACACCACTCAGCCCAAACATCAACCAATACCAGTTGTTGATTGGAAGCGGTTAGGGCTTCGACTTCAAAATTTTCAGCAGTGCCGTCGATAATATTGGGGTTTGTCTGATCCATTTTAGTTTCCAACTTGATTCTGGGAGTTTATGCTCAATATATAATATGTGCGGTTTAATCCCGTGGTTTCAAGATACCTTAACAACTTATCAGCCTGAAATTTATTAAAAAGCAAGAATAATGAGAAAAGAAATTATTGATCGTGAAAAATCCAAGGATATGTCCCAACTGTGGGAGCTTATTCCCTATGTGACCCGTTACCGAAAATATATTCTCCTCGCGCTGTTGTTTCTGGTGCTTGGTGCAGCCACTACGCTGTATTTTCCGGTGGCTCTGCGGCATGTTATTGATCTCGGCTTTGCTGAAGGTCAGCATGAAAAAATTGATCAGTATTTCTGGATAATGTTTGTGGTTTCAATTTTGATGGCGGTATTTACCTCTTTACGCTATTACTGGGTATCCTGGCTTGGTCAACGGGTCGTCACCGATATTCGCAAAGATGTGTTTGACCGGGTCGTGGGTATGTCACCCGCCTTTTTTGAGACCACCCGCACGGGTGAAATTCTCTCGCGCATCAATACCGATACCACCTTGGTGGAAAGTGTGGTCGGCAGCACTTTTTCTATTACTCTGCGCAGTATTGTTATGCTGATAGGCTCGATGATAATGATGATTATCACCAGCCCGAAACTGGCAGGAATGATCCTGCTGTTGATCCCGGTAATTATTGTGCCTATTATCCTTTTCGGGCGTAAAGTGAGAGTGCTTTCAAAACAATCTCAAGACCGGATAGCCGACAGTTCTGCACTGGCAACTGAAACCATCTACGCTATCCACACTGTACAATCTTATGCCCAGAACGAGCGGGAAAATAAACGCTTTTCAGAATCAGTACTGCAGGCCTTCGCAACCTCGGTTAAACGCATTGCCGCTGCCACCAGCATGAGCATGGCGGTGATCATTATGGTGCTTGGCGGTATTATTTTCGTTCTCTGGTTAGGCGCCCAGGCCGTTATCGCAGGTAGTATGACCGCCGGCACACTGAGCCAGTTTTTACTCTATGCCATAATCGCTGCATCTACAGCAGGTGGGCTGACAGCGGTTTGGGGTGAGTTGCAGCGGGCGGCAGGTGCGTTGGAAAGAATTACTGAATTATTACATATGCAAAGTGATATCCAGTCACCTGACGATGCGCATAGTTTTGTCGAGAAAGTAAAAGGCAATATAGCCCTGGAAGATGTCACCTTTGCCTACCCCTCAAGACTGGATCAGCCGGTGCTGGAAGATATCAGCCTTAATATTAAAGCCGGCGAAACCATTGCCTTGGTAGGCCCATCCGGTGCGGGTAAGACCACCATGTTTCAGCTACTGATGCGTTTTTATGATCCGCAGCAGGGCTTGATAAAAATTGATGATGTAGCACTAACCGCATTAGAGTTAGGTAGCTTACGGCAACAGATGGCACTGGTATCTCAGGATGTCACTATATTTTCAACCAATGCGCTGGAAAACATCCGCTACGGTCGCCCGGATGCCAGTGATGAACAGGTATATGAGGCAGCCAAAGCCGCCCATGCCGATGTATTTATCGAAGATCTGGCGGAACAATACAAAACTTTTCTGGGCGAGCGTGGTGTACGGCTTTCCGGTGGCCAGGCACAACGCCTTTCTATTGCCCGGGCACTGTTAACTGATCCACCCATCCTGTTACTGGATGAAGCCACTTCAGCACTGGATGCCCGTAGTGAAAAACTGGTACAGCAGGCACTTGATGATTTGATGCTGGATCGCACCACACTTGTTATTGCACACCGGCTAGCTACCGTGCGTAAAGCCGACAGGATAGTAGTAATGAATGAAGGCCGGGTGGTTGCCGAGGGTTCACACGAGGAACTTATCGAAAGCAATGAATTGTATCGCAATCTGGCTGAACTTCAGTTTTTGGTGTAGGGATTTGAGCTGTGGTTTAATACTCCGATCTTACGGCGCGTGGCCACGCAGCCACATCTTGCAGTGCTGCCTCGAAATCATCCAGATATAGAAGATGACAGCCAAGCGTCGCAGTATGCATCGGCGTAGGTATTAGCGTATAGGTGGGCGGCGTGGGAGAAGTTTTTGAGGTCTCCACCCTCAAGAAAATCAATATATGACAGCACCCAAAGATAGTTAACTGATGTGGTATCAGAATTAGACATTGCCTTACGGGCTTGTGTAAACCGGCCCAAGCTGGTCAATGTCTCACTGAGATCTACTCAGGCTAAATTGCTTCTCGGGTCTAGCTCAGTAGCGCGATTCTGCGCCGCTAATGCACCCTCCCAATCTCCCATTCTGCGCAGCACATAGCTGCGTGCTATATGAACCCGTGCATTGTTGGGCAATGCAGTAGATGCTTTTTGCATTAGCGGTAAAGCTTTAGCATAATCTCTGAATGGATTTGAAAGATATTTCATCTAGTACGATTTTCAGTAACTCGGAAAAGGCAAAAGCACTATTGAAATGAATAAAGCTCATAGTTTTTGCACTTCTTGCAGTAATTGGTTTAGACCTATAACCTCAACGCCGTGTTTGATTTGGAAGTGATCATCTCCAGAGTAAACTAATATCTTTCTATGCGGTGAAATATCTTCGCAGGCACTATGAAAACCACGAGTAACCTTTGGCTTGAGGCTTCTTTTAATCTCTATAGCCCAGATTTGCTTGCCATGGCTTGTTTGAATTTCTAGTATTAAATCAATTTCTGCGCCGCCTGATGATCGATAAAAACTGGCATGTACTTCAGGATTGCAGACTTGTAATATGTTTTCGATGACAAAGCCCTCCCAGCTAGCCCCCACTATCGGATGTGACAATAGCGATTCATGGTTGGGGATGTTTAATAGGCAATGAACTAAACCTGAGTCACGAATAAAAACTTTAGGTGATTTGGTTAAGCGTTTACCGTTGTTACGATGCCATGGGGTGAGTTTTCTGACTAATAATAAATCAACCAATAAATCCAGATAGCGAGTGATTGATTTGTTATCAACATCAAGTCCTCTGGCGAGTGAGGCGGCATTTAACAAGCCACCGTGTACATGGGCTAACATTGTCCAGAATCTGCGTAATGTTTCTGCAGGGATTCGTGAGCCAAATTGTGGTATATCACGCTCTAGATAGCTGCGGATGAAATTTTTACGCCAGCTAAAACTCATTTCATCCGTACTTGCAGTAAAGCTATCGGGAAAGCCGCCACGAACCCATAATTTATCTCTATTATTAACTTCTAATAGATTAAATGCCGACAACTCAACATAGGCTACTCTCCCGGCTAAGCTTTCACTCGATTGCTGCAATAAGTCTAAAGAAGCAGAGCCTAGTAATAGATATTGTCCATGCTTTTTTCCGCCTCTGCGGGCCTTATCTATAAGACCTCTAAGTTGACTGAACAGATTGGGCATTCTGTGGACTTCATCGAGTATCACTAATTTATCTTGATGAGAAGATAAATACAATTCTGGTTCTTCCAATTTGATTCGGTCGGTATCTGATTCTAGGTCTAAGTAGATTGAAGCTTGATTTTCAGCCAATTGTAATGCCAGCGTGGTTTTACCCACTTGCCGTGGTCCGAGTAATACTACAGCAGGAAATTGATTCAGCAGTTGTTGCAGTTGTGATGTGATTTTTCTGTGAAGCATCTTTGCAATTATACCTATAGCATCCAATATTGCAAGGTTATGACTATTGGCACTGAAATTGTCCATTGTTGCCGTCGGTTCCTGGATTTGCCTGGCAGTATTTCGGCCAGCCAAGTTTTTGCCAGGCAATCGGGATATTGTACTCGGCTGAAATACTCCCATTTTGTTAGTAGAGTGTCGTCTGTCCTGTAGTTCTTAACGCGTGGGCATAAATGCCCACGCATTTGAGTTACCCCTGCAGATATTTAGCGTAGTTGATAAGTTGGTTGGGAATCGAGATTAATTATTTTATGATCGAGCAACCACTGCCGAGCATCTTCAGCATCGTCCTCAAACCATGCCTGGGCTGAGCCCAATCTAAAGCTATAACCCCAGCTGTCCATATCCTGCCACATTCGTTGTCGGCTACAGGGTGGTAGTGCATCAGCAAGTAGAATTTGCAGGTAACAAACAGCATTCTCTTCGTCATAATCTCCACCGGCATTGGTGTGCAAGCCTTTGCGGCGTTTGCGGTCTATGCAGATATAGTGGCAGGCTTCGTGCAGTAAGGAGTGCAGGGGGGTATCGGCACGCACATAGAGTTTAGAGCCGATCAGGCCGGCTTCTTCATCGCCCCAAAAGCTACCGGGTATGGTTTTGGTATCGGCAACTTTAAGTTCTAATTGATAGGCATGCAGTAAGCGGGCTAAATCAGCCTGATCGACTTCGCTATAGAGCAACACCGGTTGGGAAGGTTTAGGCTGTGGGTTTTCGCTCATTGGGTTTTATTAATGTTCTGATTTTGTGGCATCTTGGCAGCCTTTATTTTAACCCTATGACTTTTTTCATATGCAATTATTTTCGAATTCGGTAACATAAGCAGGTAATGGCTGATTCTTTTTCCAAGCACACGCACAAATTCCATTTTGTTGGTAACTACGCGCCGATAGATTTGTTGAAGTATGCCGGGCTGGTAACCTGGATTTGTGCTGCCATTCCACTCGTATTCCATTACTGGATTTATCCGAACCCCTTGGCGCCCGCTGTGTTACTCGCATGGCTGTTGCTGCATTTGCTGTTTGGCGCTGCTTATTGGTATTTCGCTCGGCAACTGCCAAGAAGAAGGCCTGTTGTTGAAAGCCTGATCACACTAGCCTTAATGACAGGCTCAGCGCTGATGATCAGCCACCTTAGCCAGACCGCAGTAGCTGGAATTCTACTGCTGATTGTAGCGGGATTACTTCCCTGGATGTTGCCGCTGGCTGCCAGCCTGGGTTGGTTGCTTGGGCAGAATATTGCGCTGGCAATGGTGATTAACCTGATCCCCGGAGTAACCTCTACGGGTGCGGTTATGTTGGCGGGTATGTTTTTGGGGGTGTCGTTATTTGCATTTATGGCGGGCCTTGTCGGCCTGCGCAATATTCGCGCACGTATCGAACTGGCCCGGGTCAATTCTGAGTTACGCGCCACCCAGTCTTTATTGGCAGAAAACACCCGGATTGCCGAGCGTGTACGCATAGCCCGTGAATTACATGATTTGGTTGGCCATCACCTGACTGCCTTAACGCTTAATCTTGAGGTGGTAACACATATGGTTGATGGTAAAGTACTTGGGCATGTTCAACAGGCGCATTCGCTGGCTAAATTGCTGTTGGCGGATGTCCGCGAAGTGGTTAGCGAAATGCGCAAAGATGATCGTGTCGATCTGCAACAGGTGTTGCTCGCGCTGACGACGGGTGTGCCAGAGCCAGAAGTACATCTGGATATGCCGCCCAGTCTAACTTTGACGGATCCACAGCAGGCGCAGATTATTTTGCGCTGTGTGCAGGAAGTGGTAACTAATTGTGTCAAACATGCAAAGGCTAAAAATCTCTGGATTTCGGTTGAAATGCTGGAAGACAGCTTGCAGATGACTGCCGCTGATGATGGTGTCGGTACCAAAGAATTGAAAATGGGTAACGGCATTGAGGGCATGAAAGAACGCGTTGAGTTACAAGGTGGAACCCTTGATATACAATCAACCCTTGGGCAGGGCTTTGTGCTCAGCGTTAATTTGCCAACTAGAAGTCACTAGTCTAGATCGAATGAAGTGTTTTATTACTAAGTAAATAGGTGTTAATCAATGATTAAAGTAATGCTGGTTGATGACCAGAACCTGGTACGCAAGGGTGTTGAGAGTTTGCTCGAACTTGCCGATAATATTGAAGTGGTCGGTGAGGCGGTTGATGGCCAGGATGCCATCGACAAAATTCCTCAAATGGACCCTGATGTTGTGTTGTTGGATATGCGCATGCCAGGCCTTAACGGCATTGAGGTGCTGCAGCATCTCAATGCCAGCAAGCAACTACCACCAACGATCATTCTTACCACCTTTGATGATGAAGAAATGGTATTGGCTGGAATTAAAGCGGGAGCCCGCGGCTTTCTGCTAAAAGATGTTTCTTTGGAAGTGTTGGTGGATGCGATCGAAAAGGT
>QIKG01000003.1 GCA_003232965.1 Oceanospirillales bacterium | reverse complement strand
TCCGGGTGCTGGTCTTAACCTCGGTTATGTATCCGGTACTATCAGTATTCTTGGTGAAGAAATTCTTGGAATTGGCGCATTATTAACCGCACTGAGTACCGATTCTGACACCAATGTATTATCCACACCCTCTATTGTCAGCATGGATAACGCCGAAGCGGAAATCTATGTAGGCCAGGAAGTGCCCTTTATAACCGGCCAGTATTCAAATACCGGTGCCTCTGATCAAGACGGAGTAGTAAACCCCTTTTTACCACCATTGAGCGTACTGAAGTTGGTATTCGGCTCACCGTTACCCCGCACATCAACGAGGGAGATTCGGTAATTCTAGATATTTCTCAGGAAATATCATCGATTTCTTCAGTGATTGGAGCGGTCGATTTAGTGACCAACAAACGCACCCTGAAAACCCGGGTTCTGGTGCCGGATAACTCTATTCTGGTGCTGGGTGGTTTGATTACTGATGAATTACGCGAATCCATTGATGCGGTTCCTGGTTTAAGCAAAATTCCAATTCTGGGTGAGCTGTTCAAAAATCGTACGACCAATACAATTAAACGCAATTTGATGATTTTTATTCGCCCGCGCATCCTTAACGATGATGGTGGTCAGCAAATTTCCAGCGAAAAATATAATTATCTGCGTGCACGCCAAATTGAATCGCGGCGAACATCTGATGGTTTAACCCCAGCAGAGCAAATGCCATTGTTGCCGGAATTAACCGACTATCTGCAGGCGCCATTACCCGAATATAGCGGTGAAGGCAGCTAAACAATGAATCCGTTGCGCCCGCCTTATGTGTTTGCCCGTCAGCAGGGCGCAACCCTGCTCGGTGAGGCTGAAGACGGCAGTGCTGTGGTCGCAGTCAGGGAGCCTGGAAAATCTTCGGCCATCACCGAGATGCGCCGTTTTCTGGGGCGGCCAATTCAGCTAAAATTTTATCCGGCGGAAGAATACAAACAATTACTGGAAACTCTCTATCAACAGGGCGATGCTAGCGCGGTTGCCGCCGATGTAGGCGAAAATCTAGATCTAGACAAATTGGTAGATGAACTTCCCCAGGTCGAAGACCTACTGGAAAGCCAGGATGATGCGCCGATTATCCGTTTGATAAACGCACTGTTAACTCAGGCTGTCAAAGAAGGCGCTTCTGATATTCATATCGAACCCTTCGAAAATCGTTTGTCTATCCGCTTGCGGGTCGATGGCATGCTCAATGAAGTAATGAATCCACCGCGCCAACTTGCCCCTTTGCTGGTTTCTAGAATAAAAGTGATGTCGCGCTTGGATATTGCCGAAAAGCGATTGCCCCAAGATGGCAGAATATCGCTGAAAGTTGCAGGCCGGCCGGTGGATATCCGGGTATCCACATTGCCCTCGGGACATGGCGAAAGGGTCGTGTTGCGCTTACTGGATAAACAGGCAGGCCGATTAGATTTAGCGCAACTGGGCATGCGTCAGCCACATATGGATGCGGTTGATTCAATAATCCACCGCGCGCACGGTATTTTATTGGTTACTGGCCCCACCGGCAGCGGTAAAACAACCACACTTTATGCTGCATTGGCACGGCTTAATGACCAAAGCCGCAATATCATGACGGTAGAAGACCCGATTGAATATTATATTGATGGTATTGGTCAAACCCAGGTCAATTCTAAAGTAGAAATGAGCTTTGCCCGTGGCCTACGAGCAATATTGCGCCAGGACCCAGATGTGGTGATGGTCGGTGAAATTCGCGACCTGGAAACGGCTAAAATTGCCGTACAGGCCAGCCTTACTGGTCATTTGGTGTTATCCACCTTGCATACCAACAGTGCTATCGGGGCAATGACTCGACTGCATGATATGGGGATTGAACCCTTTCTGTTGTCATCTTCTCTACTGGGGGTGATTTCGCAGCGACTGGTGCGTAAATTGGATCCGGAGTTTTCTTTACAACGAATAGCTACAGAAGCTGATTTTAGTGCTTTAAATCTCGACTTCAAACCCGATTGTATGATCTGGCAACCACAACATGATCTACCTGATAATTTACCCAGGGGCCAGCAAGCCTATCGCGGTCGTACTGGAATTTATGAGCTTGTAGGTGTCGATGATTCGTTACGAGAATTAATTCATCAACAGGCCTCAGAAGTTGTTTTGTTGGAACATGCGCGGAAAAAATGGCCATCAATTGTGGCTGATGGCTGGGCCAAAGTAGAGGCTGGAATTACCAGTCTGGATGAATTAGTCAGGGTGACCCGGGTCAGCTGATGTCGGCGTATTCCTGGCAGGCACTCGACCAACAGGGGAAAACCCAAAAGGGTATCGCCCAGGCTGATTCTGCCCGGCAACTGCGTCAACAATTGCGGGATAAAGGTTTAACCCCACTTGATGTCACCACTGTTGTTGATGACAAGCGCCAAATCAAAGGTCGCAGACTGTCTTTGCCAGCTAGTGAGTTGGTGCTTATTCTACGCCAGTTGGCGACTCTAACGCAGGCATCACTGCCGCTGGAAGAAGCGCTGGCAACTGTTAGCGAACAAAGTGAAAGGCCGGCATCCAAAGAGCTGCTTGCGGCTATTCGTTCATCGGTTCTTGAAGGGCGTTCGCTGGCATCATCAATGTCGGACTTTCCACGCCAGTTTCCCAATTGGCTGGTGTCTTCAGTAGATGCCGGCGAACGTTCCGGTCAGTTGGATGCAGTACTTGAACGCCTAGCGGATCATGCCGAGCAACGCTTGTCGATTACCCGGCGCCTGGGAATGACTCTAATTTACCCCGTGGTGGTAACAGTGGTGGCAATCATCGTGGTTGTCGCCATGATGATTGTAGTCGTGCCCAAGGTCACAGCGGTGTTTGTGCAAAGCGGCGATGAGCTACCGATGCTAACGCGGATGTTGATGGGTGTTAGTGAGTTTCTTAACAACTATGGGATTTATTTTTTGCTGGCATTACTGGGTTTGGGGTTTTCACTCTATCGCGCCTGGAATACCCCGGCAGCACGCCAACGAATCCAAGGTGTTTTTCTGCGTCTGCCTTTGTTGGGGCGCTTTATCCGCTCGGTGAATACTTCCCGCTTTACCCGTACGCTCAGCTTGCTAGTGACCAGCGCTGTACCGCTGGCTGAAGCTCTTCCAGTTGCCGTGCGTTCAATGCCCAATGATGCCTTGCGTCAACAACTTGCCGGGATTACCCGCAGTGTAATTGAAGGCAGTCCGTTGGGTCGGGCCATGCGCAACAGTGAGGCATTTCCGCCGCTGGTTTTACGCCTGGTTGATGTCGGTGAGAGTTCCGGGCAACTCGATAACATGCTTTCTCGGGCGGCAGACACCCAGGAAGAAAATCTGACCGCCTTATCCGAAGCCTTGGTCGGGTTGTTGCAACCGGCATTGATTTTACTGGTCGGGGGCTTTGTATTGATGATTGTACTGGCGGTTATGTTGCCGATTCTCAGCTTTAACCAGCTAATAGCATGAAGCAAACAAGACTATGATTCGTTTCGAGCGAGTGAGCAAACGCTATCCAGGCAGTGTAATGGCTTTAAGCGATGTAAGTTTCCATCTTGAAGCCGGTGAAATGGCTTTTCTTACCGGCCATTCGGGTGCTGGCAAAAGCACGCTGCTAAAACTGATTGCCCTGCTAGAAAGACCCAGCGGTGGTCAGGTATTTCTTGACGGGCGTAATCTGGCAAAAGTTTCACGCCGGCAATTGCCGGTATTACGCCGAAAAGTCGGAGTTATTTTTCAGGACCATAAACTACTTAGCGATAAAACTGTTTTTGATAATGTCGCGCTGCCATTAATTATTGCCGGTGTGCGCTATCAGGAAATTCAAAAACGCGTCAGTGCGGCACTTGATCAAGTCGATTTACTGCGCAAAATAAAGACTATGCCGCTGGCATTATCTGGTGGTGAGCAACAGCGGGTGGGTATCGCTCGGGCAATTATCAGTCACCCGCCGGTATTGCTGGCAGATGAACCTACCGGAAATTTAGATCCGGATCTTTCCGCAGATTTAATGACCCTGTTTTGCCGTTTGAATGAATTGGGTACTACGGTATTGATTGCCAGTCATGACATAGCTCTTATCGAGCAGTTGAATCGCCGTGTGCTGGTGCTGGAACATGGCGGCATGAGTCGCGTGGAAATGAGCCGCTCAGGCTGATGGTCAATACACGCAAACAGCGGCGATCAAGCCGACACTCAATGAACGCTGGGAAAGCGCTGGCGATTCGTGCTTGGGCGCGTCGGCATGTATACAGTTTTTTTTCCAGCCTGGGTGCGCTGGTGCGCAGCCCGTTGGGAACAATGATGACGGTTGTGGTACTTGGTATTGCGCTGGCCCTGCCTTTGGGTCTCTGGGTCGGCTTGAAAAACATTCAGCAGGTTAATCCGGCAACTGAAGATTTTTCAAGCATCAGTGTATTTCTCAATTCCGGTACAGATACCGCAGCGACCACTCAACTGGCGGCTGCAATTCAAAGCTGGCCGGAAGTAGACAAAGTTACCAGCTTGTCACCAGAGGATGCATTAACTGATTTTCGGGAAAATTCGGGTTTTGCTGCTGCCGTGGATGCACTTACCGAAAACCCTTTACCCTGGGTGCTGGAAATCCAGTTACTGGAAGCTGCGGTGGGTACGGCTGCGGAAAGTAAACTCCAGTTCAAACAACAGTTAGACAAACTTCTTACCCGCTTGCAGGAATTACCCGGAGTTGAGTTCGCTCAGTATGACCTTAAATGGTTAGAGCGCCTGCACGCATTGATGGATCTGGGGGCAAGTATAGGTCGCTTATTGGCGCTGCTTTTTGGTTTCGCAGTAATTTTTGTTGTTGGCAATACCATTCGTCTAGATATTCATAATCGTAAGGAAGAAATCGAAGTGATGTCACTGGTTGGTGCCACCGAAGCATTTATTCGGCGACCTTTTCTTTATACCGGATTTTGGTACGGTTTGTTTGGTGGCATGGTGGCCGTTATTCTTATGTCGATTTCTTTGGCTTTGATCCGCTCACCACTGGATCGGCTACTGCTTAGCTACCAGAGTGAATTTGAATTAATTACGCCGGGCTTTAGCGGTAGCCTGCTGGTTTTATTAACGGGCGGCGTACTGGGCTTACTCGGTGCAGCGCTTGCGGTAAGACGACATTTGCAAAACCTAAACCCGACATAAACACTGTCTTATTTATTCCTTTTTTACCCTCTTTTATCGTCGATAATAGGGAACTTTTCACCTAATTTTGTATCTAAAATTGCATCGAGGGAACATGTGTTTAGGCAGTAAACTGTCTGAATAGCTTACATCTTCCCGTAGGTGAGACGCCTAAAATCTCTTGAAACATCGGCTATAGCTTGTTTTCATAGGGTTTTCAATTTGGGTTTTCCCTTGGCTGAAACACCTACTTATGCTAACATTGATAGGTTCTGTCGGAGGCTTAATGAGCAACGAATTAATGATCAAGTCTTTACCCATATTATCTGGCGTAGGTACCTTAGAGGCCTATATCCAGCAAGTTAACAAAATCCCTGTTCTTACAGTTGAGCAAGAGCAACAACTGTCGCGCGCCTTTCTTGAAAACGAAGACCTCGATTCAGCCCGCCAAATGGTTATGGCGCATCTGCGTTTTGTGGTTCATGTTGCCCGTGGTTATAACGGTTACGGTTTGCAATTAGCTGACCTCATCCAGGAAGGTAATATTGGCCTGATGAAAGCCGTTAAACGCTTCGACCCGGACCGTGGCGTACGCCTGGTGTCATTTGCAGTGCATTGGATCCGTGCGGAAATGCATGAATTCATCCTGCGCAACTGGCGTATTGTTAAAGTTGCTACAACTAAAGCGCAACGAAAATTGTTTTTCAATCTGCGTCGTTCTAAAAAGCGTCTTGGTTGGTTGAATTACAAAGAAGTTCAAGTTGTGGCCGAAAACCTCGGGGTTAAACCTGAAGTTGTGGTTGAAATGGAATCCCGCCTCAGTGGCCTGGATATCGGTTTTGATCTGCCGCCGGGTGCTGATGAAGAAACCGCTTGGAGTGCGCCGGCCGCATTTCTGGAAAATCACAGCGCCAGCCCTGAAGAACTGGCAACCTCCAGCAATATGGAAGAGCATAACAATTCTCTGCTCTACAGCGGCTTGAGCGAACTAGACGAACGCAGCCAAGACATTATTCGCCGCCGTTGGTTGGGTGATCATAAAGATACCCTGCAAACCCTTGCGAATGATTACGGTGTTAGCGCTGAGCGCATCCGCCAGCTGGAAGCCAACGCATTGAAAAAAATGCGCGCCAGTATCGCCGCATAAACAAACCACGCGTGGGCATTTATGCCCACGCGTAAAAAAGCCCGACAACTGCCGGGCTTTTTACAACTTAACTCTTAATCTTTAAATAATTTTGTACCTTCTAAAAATTATTGAGGCATTTCAATATTCAATACTGTCGATGCAGTGTTACCATTGTTGTCGATAGTGACAAGGTGCAATGTATTGTAGTTTTTGTGGCTCATGGGTGGATATTTGCTTTCTCCAATGATGCGATTTAGCATGTCCGGAATGGTGTTGGAGTGTCCTATTATCAGGGCTTTTTGGCCTTTAATCTTGTTTATAAATTTAAGAACCTCAAAACTCATTGGATGATAAACTTCTGCTTCCACACCAGAACCTTTGCTTATGATTGCCGCAGTTTTGATATTTCTTTTAAAGTCTGTGGTATAAATTTGGTCAAATGTTATATGCTGCAATACACTCTTCCAGTATTTGGCATGATTTACTCCATATTCTGATAAATCTGGGTCGCTTTCATCATAACTACTTTTTTCAGCGTGCCTGAGTACATATATTTGAGTCATGTTAGATTTGGATTCAGGAGTAATTGCAAAAGCATTTGAATTTTTGAGGCTTAATTCTGTGGGCTCATTTAAATATTGTTTAAAATTGATACTTAAACTAACAAGTAGAAACCCTAACAATAGCCATAACCATTTGGAAATGTGAGTGGGTTGCCTTTGAGTAGAGTCTAATTTCGGTTCAAACCGATAACCAACTTTATGAACGGTGACAATTTGCTCATCCAAGCCTGTTATCTTAAAAATTTTTCTTAGGCGAGCGATCGCAGCAGTAACCACCTCTGGCCCACTGGGCTTATTCGTCCAAACTTTATCCATAAAATCGTCGATACGGATAGTTTTACCAGCATTCTCAGCCAACAACTTAAATACCTCTACCGCCTTATGGTCAATGGTGAGTTCGACACCATTTGCCCAGACTTTATAGTCGTGAAAATCAAAAATTAGATGTTTCAAGGTATATTTTTTTATCACTAAGAAGCCCTTTATCAATTGTTTCTATTCACTACTAATGGAATGGTCCACCTCTCCCATAACGGCTTCAAATGGAGCTGTAATGATTTCTGGTGTATGAGTTAAATTAAAGCGGTGTATCCTGTTGATTGATCTTAGAGGATCAACAACCAACAAGAGATACACCACATGAAACAATAATAGTATTGTTTCGCTTAAAACGCCAATAGAAAACCCCTTGGAGGCATTATTAAAACAAGGCTGGGAAGCAGATTATGACGACTGGCGTAAAAGAGATTTAAGTAAGCGCCGTTTCGTTTATATCTGGGCCGATGGCGTTTGCTGCAACATAAGAATGGGTGATCGCCTATGCCTGCTGGTTATTATTGGCTCTGATGACACGGGGCGCAAACAAAATAAAGTGGCTGTCCTTGCTTTTCAAGTGGCTGTCCTTGCTTTTTTGCTTTTCTTGACACGGGGCGCAAACAAAATAAAGTGGCTGTCCTTGCTTTTGCTTCTGCTTTTGTTGCTTTTTTGCTTTTCTCTTGCTTTTCACCTTTTATTTATGAAAAATTTATGAATTTTCTATAAAAATCCATAATCATTTGGGTTTTTCATCAAAAATCATGTTTTTTTCAGGAGTTTTTCAGGGGTTTTTCAGGACTTAAAATTAAGTTCTGTATAAATTAGAGAGGTCAAAAAAATTAATATAGTACTAATGTGAAATAGGTATACAAAAAAACATAAGCAAAAACAGTAGAGAACAAATATCACCAATAAAACCTTAGCGTTTATTTCAGTGCGTGAGATAGAAGAAAATGAAGAATTGACAATTAATTATAACGCAACAGGATGTGAACACGCTTCTAAGCAGGATACGTGGTTTGAACATCACAATATTGAACTCATTTGAAAGTAGCTACTATTATGCCATTTAGGTGGACTAATAAACCCTACAATTTTTACAACACATCAGCGTTACCATTGTGGTAACGCCAACACAGAGAAACGAGGGTATTAACTATGAACATTCGACCAACCA
>QIKG01000293.1 GCA_003232965.1 Oceanospirillales bacterium | reverse complement strand
GTGGAAGGTGCGACTTTACAAAAATTAGGTACCTCGCGTGATAAGCGGTCAATGTCGGCCATGGTGAAATCGACCCCGGCTTCCTGCGCGGCTGCCAGCAAATGCAGAACTGTATTGGTTGAACCACCCATGGCAATATCCAAGGTCATTACATTCTCAAAGGCAGCTTTGCTGGCAATACTACGCGGTAATACACTTTCATCATCTTTATGGTAGTAGCGGGTCGCTAATTCAACAATTTGCTTACCGGCCTGCAGGAACATCTGCTTACGGTCGGCATGGGTGGCCAGCATCGAGCCATTGCCTGGCAATGCCAATCCCAACGCTTCAACCAGACAGTTCATTGAATTGGCTGTAAACATACCGGAACAGGAACCACAGGTGGGACAGGCCGCTTCTTCAACCTGCTTGCTTTGGGCATCGCTGACTTCAGGGTCTGCACCCATAACCATCGCATCGACCAGATCCAACTTGGTGAGTTTTCCTGCCAAGTGGGTTTTGCCAGCCTCCATCGGGCCACCTGAAATAAAGATGGCCGGGACATTCAGGCGCATGGCGGCCATCAACATTCCCGGGGTTATTTTATCGCAATTGGAAATACACACGATGGCATCGGCACAGTGAGCATTCACCATATATTCCACCGAATCTGCAATAAGTTCGCGCGATGGCAGGCTGTAGAGCATACCGCCATGACCCATGGCAATACCATCATCGACAGCAATGGTATTGAACTCTTTTGCCACCCCACCGTTGTCTTCAATAACCCCGGCAACCAATTGGCCTAAGTCCTTGAGATGCACATGTCCGGGGACAAATTGGGTAAAGGAATTAACCACGGCAATAATCGGTTTGCCAAAATCATCATCCGTCATTCCGGTGGCCCGCCAAAGCGCACGGGCTCCCGCCATATTGCGGCCTTCGGTCGTCGTTGCTGAGCGTAATTTAGGCATATTATTCTACTGGCTCAAGCCAGCCCCATTGGTCTTGCGTGCTACCATCAAAAATCCCAAAAAAGGCATTTTGGATGGCTTTTGTAACCGGCCCGCAGGTGCCGTCACCAATTTGAATACGATCAACACTGCGTACCGGTACAACTTCGGTGGCTGTACCGGTCATGAAAAACTCATCCGCCAGATACAAGGCTTCGCGGTTAATGGTTTCTTCACTCACGTCATAGCCCAATTCTCTAGCGAGAACAAGCACCGTATCACGAGTTAAGCCGGAGAGGATAGATGCACTGCCAGGAGGCGTATAAATAACCCCGTTATTAACCAAAAATACATTCTGACCTGCACCTTCGCTGACATAGTTATCAATATCCAGAGCAATACCCTCCGCATAACCGTGACGATGGGCCTCCATAGAAATCAGCTGTGAAGATAAATAGTTACCGGCTGCTTTAGCACTCGTTGGCATGGTATTTGGTGCCAGTCGGTTCCATGATGACACCCCAACATCAACTCCTTTTTCGAAGGCTGCGGCACCAAGGTAGGCTTCCCATTTAAAAGCCGCAATCATGGTATCAGCCAGTACCCCGGTCGGTGGCCGTAACCCCATACCGATATCTCCAAGGAATGCCAATGGCCGCAGGTAAGCGCTGCTCAGCTTATTTTTAATAATAGTATCCTTACAGGCCTGAATGATTTCTGCTTCTGTATAGGGAATATTCATCCGGTATATTTTGGCAGAGTTAAATAGCCGCTGGATATGTTCGCGTAAACGAAACACACAAGTGCCCTTATGTGTGTCGTATGCCCGTATCCCTTCGAATACGGATGACCCGTAGTGGAGCGCATGGGACATTACATGAATCGTTGCGTCTTGCCACGGGATCATTTTTCCATTGAACCAAATATAATCTGCGCTTGTTTGTGCCATTACACTATTTCCTGATACATTTTATGAGTCATTTTCGAATTAAGATTTTACAATTGAAACAGTAACTACATCGACTATTTTTAGCAGTTGTCGACTTAAATTTTCAATCGGTTGAACACTAGAGACCGATAACGATATTTGTAATTGTGTCTGGCTAATCTGTTGCATTTGTAGTTGGCTAATTGAAAAACCGCGGTAGCGGCTTACCTGCATCAGGCGTTCCATAACAGTTGGCTGGTTATTCGCATAAATTTCCAGAGTGGTTTTATTCATGAGCTTGCCTCGATCATTTTGTGATTGGCGGTATCCGGTGGCACCAGTGGCCAAACATTGGAATACTCATCAATACTTATTTGCAGCAGATACGGGCCGGGGTGAGTCATCATTTCCGCCAGCGCCGCATCGACCTCCGACTTTTTGGTGATTCTTTGTGCTTTGATATCGAAAGCTGCTGCCAGAGCAACAAAATCCGGATTGTCAGAGAGGTCGATTTCTGAATAGCGCTCCTGAAAGAATAATTCCTGCCACTGACGCACCATTCCCAGTCGCGCGTTATCAACCAATACAATTTTAATCGGTATCTGGTAGCGTTTCAGGGTTGCCAGTTCCTGTATATTCATCATAATAGAGCCATCGCCTGTCACCGTAATCACCAACGCATCAGGGCGACTGACCTGGGCGCCAATAGCGGCGGGCAAACCGAAGCCCATGGTGCCGATAGCGCCACTACTGAGAAAGTTTTCCGGGCGGGAAAACACCATATGCTGGACAGCCCACATCTGATGTTGGCCGACATCGGTGGTCAAAATTGCTGTTTTGGGGGTGATATCACTGAGTGCTTTAAGTATTGCCGGCGCATAAATTTCTTCACCGGGGTAGTTATAGTCGAAAGCAAACTCCACTTTCATCGCTGCACAGTGCTGACGCCAGCTTTTAATTGCCAAGTCTGACATTAATGCCGGTAATATTACTTTCAGGTCACCAATTAATGCAGCATCGGCGTTACGGCGTTTGTTGATTTCGGCCGCATCAATATCCAGATGAATAACTTTTGCATGCGGGGCGAATTCTGCCAGTTTTCCTGTTACACGGTCATCAAAACGCGCGCCTACAGCTAGCAGTAAATCACATTCCTGAACCGCAAGGTTCGCCGCCTTAAGGCCATGCATTCCCAGCATTCCCAAAAACCAGTCACACTCTGGTTCAAGCGCCCCTAGGCCTTTCAAGGTGCTGACGGATGGCATCGCTGTAAGTTTGGCAAATGCCCGCAACTCTTCAACCGCATCTGCCATGCCCACGCCGCCGCCAACATACAGAACCGGCTTTCGGGCTGCCTGAAGAAGTGTGTTAGCCGTGTCCATCGCAGCAGCCGAAAACTGGGGTATAGCTGATATCTGGGTTTTCTGCGCGGGTAGTATCTGGGTACTGGCCAGTTGTATGTCTTTGGGAATATCGACCAGCACCGGCCCCTGCCGACCGGAAGCAGCGATTGCAAATGCCTGCTCCAGTACTGTTTGCAAGTCGTTGATGCAAGTCACCTGGAAGCAGTGTTTAGTTGCCGCCATTGCCAGGCTGATAATATCAACTTCTTGAAAAGAATCCGTCCCCATGGCGGTGGTGGGTACCTGGCCAGTAATCGCTACCAGCGGGATCGAGTCAGCGTATGCATCGGCCAAACCGGTAATCAGGTTGGTGGCCCCGGGGCCGGAGGTGGCCATACAAACACCTGTTTTTCGGCTTGCCCGCGCATAACCCACAGCGGCAAACGCTACGCCTTGTTCATGCCGGCATAAATAATGTTTAATATCACTGTCATAAAGCGCGTCATAAATGGGCATAATCGCCCCGCCTGGATATCCAAAAATACTAGTCACACCCTGGCGCTGCAATACCTGCAGAACTATTTGCGCACCGCTATACCGCCTTTGTTGATCATTGTCTCTTGCCGTTTCTGGCACGATGTTTCCGACTACTGTATTCGATTCCAACACACTGAACTCCAATTTTTAGGATAAAAAAAACCCCCGGTTCTTTCGAAGCGGGGGTTTTTGTTTTTGTTTTTGTTGATTGTTTAGCCCAACAAACACCCCTGTGGTGACTGAATAATCACCACGATTAGGACGCTTAGAAGGACTAGACTAAAATTTTTCATATTAATTATATTAATTACATACTCTGCAAGTTCTTGAGTTGTTTTATAACATACTACAACAGCAACCGAAAGGGTTTTTTCGCAATTTCACTAAATCAGTCAGCCAGCGATCTAAAAAGCCCCGCATTCAGTCCACCTCAGCTGATACAGTTTCTTCCAAGATTGCCATAAACGCGGCAACTTCAGGGTTGATAATGTTTTTCTTTAGAGTGCACACCCCAAGCTCAAAAGCTCTGATCTGAGCACCCGTGTTTAATACCCGAACCCGGTGTTCTACCGGTGAATTATCAATCACCACTTGCGGCGCTATGCCAATACCTAAACCCAGCGCCACCATACTAACCAAGGCTTCATGTCCCGATACCCGTGCATACACTCTGGGTTTATTAACGCCCATACTATGCAGCCAGTGTTGCAAACGACTTTTGGCTGGACCATGTTCAGGAAATATATACGCCAGTCCAGACCAGTCGATAGTGCCTTGTTGTAACAGTTGGTTAATATCACAGTCGATAACCGGCGCAATTATCCGCAGGGGCACCTGATCAAGACATTTAAAAACCAAAGACTCCGGCGGTATATCCGGTAGCGCAGCAATTGAGACATCCACAAGTCCTTGCTGTAACTGACCGATAGCATCTGCAGGGTCGCCTGTGCTCAAAATCAATTCAACACTAGGATGTAAGCTGCGAAATTGATCCAGCAAGGGTGGTAAATGGCTGTAAGCTGCGGTGACTGAACAGAACAGGCGGAGCTTGCCGGTTAATGCTGTACCTTTACGCTGCAATGAAAGCTGCAACTGTTGCCATGCCTGTATTTGGGTTTCCGCAAACTCAAAGAACTTTAGGCCGTTATCAGTGAGGTTTACAGAGCGGTTGTCACGCTCAAACAAACTACAATCTAAGTCAGTTTCCATCCGCTGAACCAGTCGGCTTAGAGTGGACGGACTGATGTGATTGATTTCAGCCGTTTTTGCAAAGTGCAGGCTACGAGCAAGATCCACGAAAAGCTTGAGTGAATTGAGATTCAATGTTATTGATCCTTTAAAGTGTATTGCGTTTATTGCAATATATTAATGAATATATATCATTTTACGCAACACAGAAAGAACTATATGCTTCTTATACACCAATATTTCACCAAGGCAATTCTATGAGCAACTACTTCAACAGCCTGAGCTTACGCCAGCAACTGGCCCAATTGGGCAAATGCCGCTTTATGCATGCGGATGAATTCGATAACGGTTGTGAAGCTATCAAAGACTGGAAGGTCGTCATTGTGGGCTGCGGTGCTCAGGGACTTAATCAAGGGCTAAATATGCGCGATTCAGGCATTGATATCAGTTATGCCCTGCGTCCACAGGCCATTGCTGAAAAACGCCAGTCTTGGCGTAATGCTACAGAAAATGGTTTTAGCGTAGATACTTTTCAAAACCTTATACCGCTGGCAGATCTTGTATTAAACCTTACCCCGGACAAGCAACATAGTCGGGTTGTTGAAGCCATTATGCCGTTGATGAAACCAGCTGCCACGCTCTCCTACTCACACGGTTTTAATATTGTTGAAGAGGGTATGCAAATACGCGCGGATATCACCGTTATTATGGTGGCACCTAAATGCCCCGGCTCTGAAGTGCGCGAGGAATATAAACGCGGCTTCGGTGTCCCTACTCTGATTGCGGTACACCCTGATAATGACCCACAGGGAACTGGCTATACCACCGCAAAAGCGTATGCTGCAGCAACCGGCGGTCATCATGCCGGGGTGCTGGATTCCTCATTTATAGCTGAAGTTAAGTCAGACCTGATGGGTGAGCAAACCATCCTTTGCGGGATGCTGCAAACCGGCTCTATCCTCGCGCATGAAAAAATGCTGGCTGAGGGAATAGATGCTGCCTATGCCGCCAAACTGATCCAGACCGGTTGGGAAGTGATTACCGAAGGCTTAAAACAGGGCGGCATCACTAATATGATGGATCGCCTGTCTAACCCTGCAAAAATTCGCACCTATGAGTTGGCAGATGAGTTAAAGGATATTTTACGCAGCTTGTTTGAAACACATATGGATGAAATTATCGAGGGTAGCTTCTCAAAAACCATGATGGCTGATTGGGATAATAACGACAGTAATTTATTGAAGTGGCGCGAACAAACTCGGTCGACCAGTTTCGAACAAGCCCCGGAATGTACCGAGGCTATTGATGAGCAAGAGTACTACGACAAAGGAATCTTCCTTATTGCCATGATAAAGGCGGGAGTTGAACTCGCCTTCGAAACCATGTGTGATGCTGGCATTATTGAAGAATCCGCCTATTATGAATCCTTGCACGAAACCCCATTAATCGCCAATTGTGTCGCCCGCAATCGTCTCTATGAAATGAATGTAATCATTTCAGATACTGCAGAATACGGTAACTACCTGTTCAGTCATGCCGCAGTACCTTTACTAAAAGAATTGGTGGACTCACTTTCATCGGCGGAGCTTGGTGTTGGCCTGGCTCTTAGCTCAAATCATGTTGACAATCAAAAACTGGTGGCCGTAAACACCGCTATCCGTTGTCATCCGGTAGAGCTTGTTGGTACTAAACTGCGCGGCTATATGACCGCTATGAAAGCAATAGTTGCAACATAAACACCTCAGCTGAATTCGCGACCCTGGTTTTTCAAACAAGTACAAGTGAATGGAATTCATTCTTACCCTCATTAGTGAGAGATTTTTATACTTGATTACAGTATAGTTATACGAAAGATAGCTCTTGCAAGGAAGAATAAGAGCTACTGGGGTCATACTACATGTCGGAAAAAGGATCACAAAGCGATTCTGTTACCGCAGTAATCGAAAACTTTGTTGCCGTATATGGTCTCCTCTTCGTCTTTCGGCTGATCAGATATCAGTCAGGTACTGCGATACCGTTAAATAGAGGAGAGGAGACCATTACATCGGCTCCCGAGCCGGGACCTCCTCAAATATTGCGCCACCCATCACCAGATACCTCCTCAAGGTCGGCACGACGAAGTGTGTTGTTCGACTATGTGGGTTTTTGAAAGAAAACAGTGGCAATTCATTTCTCTTTAATGCGTTATGCCAATAACGCAGATCCGCTTACCGGCATACAGAAAATATATGCCACCGAATTTTAATCACCATCGAAAATTGAAGTCGAATATTATGAACAAGGTCTGCCCTATATCCTATGTACAAGTGAACGAAAGAGTCGCCCAGATAAATGCTGTTCTGGTCATTATTACCATGCTGGTATTCGTCTTTACCCCATTTAAATTGATGATAGTTATACTAGCTTTCGATTTTATTCTGCGGGGATTTTTAAATCCGGCGTACAGCCTTTATAGCGCTATCAGCAAACCCATTGTGCGTAGTCTCAAGGTCAAGCCTTTAATGGTAAATGCTGACCCGAAAGTGTTTGCAGCAAAGATTGGTTTTTTGTTTTCCAGCAGTATAGCCATCACCTATTTCCTGGGTTATCAGGGGATAAGCTTGGTGTTGGTATCAATATTGGTCTTGTTTGCAGCACTTGAAGCCATCTTCCGATTTTGTCTTGCTTGCAAAATATATCCCTATGTTTATCGAATTAAAAATCAGTAAGAGTTAAGACTTAAGACTTATAAGCCTCAGTACTCGGGTACGGTGGCCCGCCATGTTTCGCTATACTTGGGACTAGGTTATTATCTAATATTAATAATCCTGAGAATGAGTGCTTGAGTATGAATAAGATTTTCACAGTAATTGGTTTTTTATTATTTACAGTGATGCCTGCCACGGCCAACACGACCTCAACCGGCAACGATACCAGCCTCTCAAACAAGTGGCGGATCGAAGTCAGTGAAGGCGCAAAATCGACTGGCACCATGATTTTTCATATCACCCCGAAGGATCAGCCGACAATTGTGCTGAGCGTAGATATTGAAGATGGCACCCGGGAAAACAAAGTTGCAGTGCGTATCCGTGATGCCTTTCGTGAGCAACTATCGAAAAAAGCGTTTCACATAGAGCGGGATGATGGCGAGGATGTGCTGGTGAAAAAACGGCATAAGGCCCCACGATTTGCGCTTTCTCTGGTCAGCAGCAATGTTAAAGCTGTACGGATTCACATTCAAAAAGAATAACGCCCCGCAAACTATCAGCTTTAACTTTACGCGTGGGCAT
>QIKG01000214.1 GCA_003232965.1 Oceanospirillales bacterium | reverse complement strand
ATAGATTGAGTTTAAATTCGATCCGGCTCAAATCAGAGCCACTAGTGCTACCAAGCTCATCCTGATTTTCAACATGAAAGTCATCTAAAGTCGTAATGAAGCGCAATAGCTCTTCATTCGCATCCTGCAGACTAAGATATGAGAACTCCAGCTCTTCACGCGCTATGTTGCGCCATTTCAAGGGAACGATATCTTTATAAATAACGCCTTCGCCTAACTGCTCGCTATGCTTTTTAATCAGACTCATAAGGCTCAACGATACAGGTTTTTAGGCACATCAACCAGGTAACTTAACTAGTTGTTCGAGGATCCGTAGGCAAGAGAAGCCTCTTTCCCCCGATTTATTTTCTGGGAGTTCTGCAGAATCTCTTTTTTCTCTTTCGTACCAAGGGTAATAATTTCTCTATCAGCAGTCAAAACACCACGTATAAAACCAGCAACATGCTCCGCCTCAGCCAACGATGGCGGTGTTTCAAAAAAAGCGTGAATTAATGTATCACGTTCAGTCTCAATCTGCCTGACTACCTGCCACTGCTGCTGTCTTGCATTTAACAGCATCTTTTCAGTCAGCGCTTTGATCATTGCCAGCTGAACATAACGATCATTCATGTTTAGTCGCCCCCCCCTTGGCAGCCATCTATTCCGGCAGCTTACCAATATTAACCGCCATTAGAGACCGCCTTGCCATCTTCACCCTTCACTTTAGTCGCATGATCCATAATCACATCACCAGGAATTGCATCCCAGGCGCTTTTGAGTTCTTTCAACAAGCTTGAAACTTCATCCAACTGAGTAATATTATTATTCAAATTCGCCTCAACCAGGACAAAGCCCATATATTCATAAAGTGCATCAAGATTTTCAGCAATCTCACCACCCGCCGATTTATCAAGACTCACTCTAAGCCCATCAATTATTGACAATGCCGTGCTGATATTTTCACCTTTCGACCCCACCTCATTTTGTTCAATATGGAACTTGGCTATCGCTATTTTATCAAGCGCACCCTCCATCAACATCTGAATCAAACGATGAGGGGTTGCTTCAACCACTCCAGTACCATTTTTTACTTTCGCATATTGATTCAAAGCAGTGCGTGCGTCTGTCTGTCTCATCTAAGCCTCCAACTCCTCAATTTTTTTCAAAAACCTTCCGGTGATTAACTTTAATCAGGAGACCTGCTATTTAGCGAGCTCCATCTCAACCACCCTAAAACCTAATACCCATTTAACCAACCAAACATCGCTTTAATGAACTCTGCGTGACAGTGAGTAACCACTAACGAGCTCTATTATTCCTGCCAATCTGAGGAAGAGAAGCCAGCTGCTGAGTTAAAAATTCACCTGTCGATCGCAGCTGGGCAACCAGTATATCCATTGCACCAAACTGAGATCGTAACAAACTCTCCTTTGCTAACAGTCGTTTTTCAAGAAAAACACGTTGCTCACTGATATCAGCAATGCGCGCCTCAATACCACTGGTTTTCCCCTGAATACCACCGCCTGTAGAGAGCATCTCATCAACCAGATTAAAAAGTCGATCGGCATATCCACGCGAAACCGTGATACTGCCTACCATACCCGTCTCGCTACCACTATACTCAATATTTAACCCGCTGCTTTCAGCGCCATTCGAAACCAGAAACTGCCCCTCACCTGTAGCAGGCTCACCACCGATAGTGCCAGAGATATTCAGGCCATCAATACTGACACCGCCATTTAAACCCAACCCTTCAGCAGTCACCATCTCTACAGTCGATGCGCTCCCATAGAGCTCAGAAGTGATCACAAAACGATTCTCGTCAAATGAAACTGACACCGTGGCTCCCGCCTCTTTCAGTGCTGAGTCTGTATTAATACTGGCCTGTATCTCTTTAGCTAACACCTCGCCACTCGCGTATGGAGCACCATTAGAAAGCCTTATTAGGTCAGACTCCACCCCATCAATCCTGATCGTAAAGGTATCGTTACTCGCATCCACCGTAAAATCAGTGACATCGGTACTACTGCTATAACTACCTTTTGTTGCGAGCTGAGAGATATTCACTCGAAACTCGCCTTCATCTGTATTAGGTGTTGCACTGATATATTTAACACCATCACCACTACTATTACCATTCAGTGCGAAAAGGTTTGCCACCAGATCAAGATCAGACTCGGCTGCTGCCTCCAGTTTTTCATTATCAATTTGTAACGTGCCATCCGCCGTCGTTGTAATACCGACACCCGCAAGGGTAAGGTTGTCACGACCACCTATATCCACAGAACCAAACAACTCTTTTCGCAGCAGGTTTTCGATGTTGCGGGTAACACTATCACCCTGTAAAATCGCACCAACACCCGTCTCTGCATTGTATTCGGTCAACGAAGAAAGCACCGTTGCTAATTGGTTATAGCCAGCGACAAAATTATTGATATTGGTCTTGATTGAAGCAAGGCTTTTGCTCACCGTTACATCCGTTGCGACATCCTCTTCTGACACCTTATTCAGGTTAAGCGTGACGCCTTTTATCAGGTCTGAAATAGAGTTGCTAGCACGCGAAACGGATAAGCCATTATACAAAATCGTTGCATCTTGAGCCGCCAGGGTTTCACTCATATTGGTGTTGCCAACGCCGTAAGCCAACTGAGAAAGCCCCGTCGTATCAACATTGTCCGTTTCATTGTCAGACACTGTAATTTCAAGACTATTTTTCGCCCCAACATCATTGACAGAAAAAAGTATCTTGTAGCCCTCTGATCCCACATTAACAACTGATGCGGTCACGCCAACATCAGCGTCATTAACTGCGTCACGAATCCCTTCCAGACTACCATCAGTGATGATGACATTACGAGTTGTCTTCGCATCATTTTTACTAAAACCATCCAATACGCCTTCTTCATCGTACGATGCGGTACCAAAGGTAAAACTCAAAGTACCCGTACCCACCTCCGCTTCAATATCGGAAAATGCGCTTGAGGCCACTGCAAGGCCTTGAGCTAACGTTTGAACCTCAATACTATAACGCCCCTCTTCTGCCGTAAAAACGGTAGAGGCTGTCAAAATAGTGTTATCGCTCACACGCGCCGACAATGCACTGGCGCTAGATGCAGTACGCATACCAGAGAGTGTATCTTTAAAACTGGACATTGCCCCCTGAAGGAGACCAAAAGAAGAGAGTTGTGCCTGGAGTTCTGCTTCTCGTGTATCAAGGCGCAGTTGCGGGGGTTCACGTTCTGCCCTGATAAGGCTATCGACCAGGCCATTAACATCAATGCCCGAGCCAATACCCAGTGTTGTGATTGTCGCCATACTATCTCCAGCTTAAGGAATATGTGAATTTCGCTCGAACAGACCCTTCACACAATAATAAGCTTTAAAACTAATCAGGTTAATCTGAGACTGGCAATTAAAACAGGCCCTGTTTGGGTGCGGTCAGTGATCTAAACCCTACGCTTTTTCCTGTAGTAAAAAACCATCTGCCTTTAATGCATCTGCCTCCAGGTTTTTTTCATGCATGATTTGAGCCAGCTTTATTGCCTGCTCTCCAGGAATTTGACGAATCAACGCTTCTGTCTCAGTATCATAGACACGAACCAGCACCTTGCCAGTATCTTCTTCGACACTAAACTCAAGATTTCGCTGGATATTTTGAAAATGATCATTGATATAGGTCACCGCGTCATTAAGCTCAGCCTGCTCAACCACGCCTGCCTGCTGATCTGACACAACGGCCGTTTCTGAAACCACCGAGGCAGCCTCTTTTTGCCGCTCTGCTGCCGCTTCTGATGTTGCCACCGGGGCTGCCACTTCATCTGTCCTTGCAATAGAAGCACTTGTGGAATGATTTACATTGACTGGTGTTGCCATCCTGACCAGATTAGAAATATCTGCTGCCATAACATTCACCTTTTCTCACCTTTTTACATAGAACTAACCTTAATGAAGAAGAGGCTGGTTACCCAATCCCTTCTCCACTAAGGGCCTTGCTTTACTGCAGTAGTGAGAGTGCTAGTTGAGGTAAGCTGTTCGCTTGCGCCAACATAGAGACACCTGCCTGCTGTAGTATTTGTGCTCTGGTCAAAGCCGCTGTTTCAGCGGCAAAATCAGTATCCAGAATACGTGAACGCGCCGCGGTCAAGTTTTCTGAAGTCGCTCTCAAACTCGCGATGGTTGATTCAAAACGGGTCTGAATCGCACCAAGGTCTGCTCGAATAGTATCCACATCCGCCAACGCACCATCGAGAATATCAATGGCTTCATTGGCTCCGATTACGCTACTGATGTCCAACGAATTAACCGTTGTACGATTAGCCGCCTGAAGCTCATTAGCTGCACCGGCAAACAGACCACCAGCAGATGCTGAAATGTCTGAGCTAATACTAAAGTAGCCAGAGGTTGACTTGAAGTCGACTGAACCACCGACTACGGTTGAATCACGCATTCCCGCATTGATACCACCCGCCTCAATCTGGCTGGCAGGGCCAGTCGCACCTGAAACATTCATGCTAACGGTTTGGCCTGTAGCAGAATCAACGGCAACTGAACTATCAAAATTCTGGATCGCAATATCAGCACCCGTATCATTAGTCAGTGTCATAGAGCCCTTATCAAGCGATAAAGTCGCTCTAATACCGGTTGCACCACTGGCATCGTTAACCGCTTCTGCAAGGCTAGACATATCAGAGGCAGTGACGTTTGCTGAAATACTGCGACCATTTAAATCGAATGAAATCACACCACTATTCGTCAGGTCACTCAAGGTAACCTCATTGCTACCCGTGGCCGTAACACCCGTTGTATCTGCAATAGCATTAACAGCAGCAACAATAGTATTGGCCGAATCATTCGCCGCAACCTGAACGGTTGATGTGCTACTGCCACTGATGGTTAACACCTGCTGAGAGACATTATTGCCAGCGCTGCTATCAGCAATACCGGTTGTTGCCAGTGCAGCAGCATCACCTGCAGTTGAAATATTCAACAAACCGCCATTAGCCGCTGTCAGTGATGAGGTAATGCTAAAACCATCGGCAACAACCACTTCCATACCCGCACGTGCTACACCACTATCAGTACCTGCTTCAGTCATTGTCTGCCCAGCAAAAGTCACCGTTGATACTGCAGCATTGGCCGTAAACTGCTCGTCTTCAGCAGCAACCAGTGTAAACGAGGCATCACCCGTCGTGTTCGTCGCACCACCACTCACCCCGATACTAAAGCTGGCACCACCATCATCCACACCGTTTTGGGCACCAGAGTCAAATTCAAGCACACCGAGACTACTGGTAGCGGACAGGGTAACATTCGCAGCTGTACCACCTACGGTTACATTCGCAATATTCAGGTCATCGCGAAATGCCTGCGCAATATTGGCGCCTGTTGTTTGCACGCCTTTCAGGTCAATCGTTTGAGTCACACCTTCAATATTCAGCGTAATGCTATTGGTTGCAGAAAGCGTGTCTGTCGTGTTTGTTCCTGCTGTTTGAGTACCCGTACCACTGTCGGATGGCGTTCCACCACCATCAGCAATTGTAAAGGTTTCAACTGAATTACCACCGGTAAAATTTGAGAAGGTCAGATTAGCCATATTGGCAGAACTACCTGTTACTGTCACAACACCACCTGTATTAACAGCTGTAATATCTGTTACACCATTAATAGCAGCTGCAAAGCTAGCGCCTACGTCCGCATCGGTGGTGGTGCCATCAGTGCCAGCGACATCAGTCAATGTACCAAATAAACTTGTCTGACCTGTTCCAATACCATTCGAATGCGGACTGACTGACACTGTAGCCGCCGTGCCGTTATCAGTCGTCGTTAGACTCAGGAAGTTACCATTCAATGAGGCCGCCACCTCACCCGCAATACCAGCTCCACCTAATGCAATCTGATTGTTTATTGCAGTGACAAGCTCTGCGCCAGTAGCATTTCCTGAATCTGCGAATGCCTCACCGCTGATATCAATGTTGTAATTGACACCATCGACATTAATAGCGAATTGACCAGAAGCAGCAGTAGAAACATCAGGAGGAGTCGTTGTATCTACATTACCGGTGGAGGTTGCTTGTGTAGCTGACGCAACATTAATGGTCACCGCCACAGACGAGCCATTAACATCGAGTGAAAATGTCTCTCCATTAGTATAACCAGCTGCAGCAAAGGTCAAATCAACATCGTTGACCACATCCATACCGGTAAAACCAGAGAGTGTTGCTGTTTGTGCAGTCGAAATGCCATCTGTAACCGCAAAATCCTGTAGCGTAATATCTGCTGTACTAGTACCCGATAGTGTCACTACATTACCACTAGCTGTGGCTGTAAAGGTAGAATCTGCAGTTGTGATACTAGACATGTCATTGTTAATTTCAAATGCCACTTGATCTGCAAGTGATGCATATGCATTGGTATCGCGTGTAATCGAAATCAGATCGGTAGCACCCGCAGCGCCCAAGGTGAAAGAGGCCACTTCACCATTTTGTAACTCAGGAACCGATGAAAAGTCCATCGTCGTTGAATTAGCATTCAAAGTTGCCGAGACAATCGGGCTTTCACCACCTACAGTCATACCCGCGAGTGAAGTGGCTACCGCTGAAGAGGCTTCTGCACCGGTTAAATTAAGCGTTTGATTTGAACCATTGGCATCAGAAACTGTAATGGTCTGCGCTGTCCCTGTCGCCGCGCCTACGGTTGTACCCGTGGCAGTAAGCCCTTGCGTTGTCAAACGAGGGCCGCCACCATCGTTGGTCGCATTGGTAATACCCAACTGGGTGTTATTCACTGTAAACTTATTAACACCAATACTATTACTAGTAGAGCCCGCCACATTCACACCAATCGTTTGATTTGCATCAGCACCAACCTGGAAAGACTGACCAGTAAAAGAACCATCTAGCAATTTCAAGCCATTAAATGTAGTGGTGTTTGCAACACGATCAATCTCTGAAATAAGCTGATTCACCTCAGATTGCAGCGCTGATCTATCAGCCGCGGAGTTGGTGCTGTTAGCTGACTGAATCGCCAGCTCACGGATACGCTGTAGCGCGTTGGTTGTTTCAGAAAGTGCTCCCTCGGCAGTTTGGGCAAGTGAAATACCATCATTCGCGTTACGAGCCGCCTGATCCAGGCCTCGAATTTGAGTGGTAAATCGATTAGAAATAGCAAGACCCGCCGCATCATCCTTCGCACTATTAATACGAAGACCCGATGATAAACGCTGCAGGGAGACACCTAATTGGTTTTGAGATTCAGAGAGATTACGCTGTGCATTTAACGATGCAATATTGGTATTAATCGATAGAGCCATAATTTACTTCTCCTTTATACAGGCCTGCGCAGAGTGTCTCATGCGCACCTGAAAGGATTCATCTTTAGCGGATATACTTATCAAAAAAAGTATTTACCGCTCCCAGTAGTGTTATCGGAAAGTGATAGATAATCTTTAACTTAAATGACTCACCCTATCGACAAGTTTGAACTACTGATTCCATATTAAAGTATTAAATACTGGACAATATCACTCGATATAGACAATATAGATATAAGTTATTAATTCTAATCAAGATACAAGGTTAACCGAGTGGCCGGTCAAAAAAATCGCAAACAAAAATTAGCGGCTCGTAGCGCTAAAAAGATGAATGCTTCCACCCCGCGCCCAGGTAAGCCAAACACCTCCCAAATTGCACATTTGCTTGAGCAAGCACTTACCTGCCACAGGCAACAAAAACTGGTCGAAGCGGCAAACGGCTATCGCGCTATTCTTGCCGCTGAGCCCACTCATGCAGATGCACTCCATTTACTAGGGCTCACCTATGGGCAAAACAGCCAGCACTGTGAAGCGATTGAGTTTTACAACCAGGCTATAGAACAAAACCCCGTTTTGGGCGCGGCTCATAACAACAAGGGCATTTCATTAAACAGCCAGGGAGAATATGCGCAGGCAATCGAAAGTTTTCAGCTAGCGCTCAAGATTAACCTCAACGATGCAAATGCCCACAGCAACCTTGGGCATGCCTATAGCAAACAAGCAAGTCACCACGATGCAGTTAAACACCTTACGATCGCGACACAACTCAACCCCGGCCATGCCAATACTATTTATAATCTTGGCAATGCACTGAAAAAGGCACATCGGGATGATGATGCTGTTCAATGCTTCAAAAAAGCACTCGCGCTCATGCCCAACCATAGCGGGGCACTGAATAACCTCGGCCTGATCTATAAAACGAAGAAAAAATTATCTGAAGCCACGCGTTACTTTCAAAAAGTGCTGGAGATCAATCCTCTGCACTCAAATGCACTAGGGCAATTATCAATCTGCTTACGCCAAATGTGCGACTGGAAAAATT
>QIKG01000087.1 GCA_003232965.1 Oceanospirillales bacterium | reverse complement strand
AGCAGAACATGGCTTTACCTATGGTTTTGCTAATTTTGTGGTGCATAAAGCGCGGGAATCTGATGCAGCTTCGCATGATGCTGACGATTTGGTGACCAGTCAATATAAAGGTAAGGAGAACCTAAAACCAATTTATGAAAAGTTGTTAGCTGAGATACAGTCTTTCGGTGATGACATCACTGTAACGCCTAAAAAGGCGGCAGTTAGCCTAATCAGGAAGCACCAGTTTGCATTGATCAAACCGGCAACCAAATCAAGAATTGACTTGGGCCTGAAGTTAAAGGGAAAAGCCAACACCGAACGACTGGGAGATTCAGGGCCATTTGGTGCCATGTGTACCCATCGGGTGCAAATCACTGATTTGTCTGATGTTGATGCTGAATTAATGGCTTGGATTAAAGCAGCATACGAAATGTCGGTATGACCCAATGAGTTGATTTTAAAACATTACATGGAGGCGTAAATGCGGCCCCGAATAATAAGAATTATTGTTGTACCTAAAGCCTCTGGTTGGAGCAGGTATGTTTTTGCACTATTTTTAGTCCTCTGTTTTGGTATAGAAGTGGTATGGGCTACACCCCAAGATCACTTTGTAACCACCTGGAAAACTGACAACCCCGGTTCATCAAGTACCACTTCCATTACGGTTCCGATGGTAGGCGGTCCTTATGATGTGGACTGGGATAATGATGGCATTTTTGATCAGTTCGGATTATTTGGCTCGGTTACACATGACTACGAAGTAGCCGGTATCAATACCATCAGAATCAAGGGCTCTTTTGACACAATTCTTTTTAGCACCGGAGTCGATAAGCAAAAAATAATCTCTCTCGATCAGTGGGGAACCCAGTTATGGACAACAATGCAGGGCGCTTTTTGGGGGACAACGAACCTTTTTTTTACAGCAGTAGATACACCTGATTTCTCAGCAGTAACTGATATGTCCAATATGTTTGAAGGAGCTGTCAATGCTAACCCAAATACCAGCAATTGGAATACGCAGGCTGTGAAATCTATGGCAGGAATGTTTAGTGGTGCAATTTCTGCTAACCCGGATACTAGCAAGTGGAATACGGCAGAAGTTGAAAATATGTCATGGATGTTTAGTCATGCTTCTTCAGCAATCCCCGATACCAGTAACTGGGACACCTCATCTGTAAAAAACATGATGGCTATGTTTCAGAGTGCTTCAGTTGCCAACCCAAATACAAGCAGCTGGAATACTGCAGCCGTTACGATCATGTCCTGGATGTTCACTCATGCAAGGTCTGCCAATCCAGATACAAGCAATTGGGATACGGCAGCTGTCTGGGGTGTGAGTTATATGTTTCTAAATGCCGTTAGTGCTAATCCGGATATCACTGGGTGGAACACGGCCGGTATTGGGAACATGGATCACATGTTCAACAATGCTATTTCTTTTGACCGGGATATTGGCTCTTGGGATGTCAGTGCTTTGGTATCTGCAATAGGCATGTTCGATAATGTCACTCTTTCTATGCAAAATTATGAGAGCTTACTCATCGGGTGGAATATGCAAACACTCCGTTTTAGTACAGAATTCAACGGTGGGGATTCTATTTATTGCTCCGCTGCCGCCGCTGCCGCAAGGGCTAATATGGTTTCGACAAATAATTGGACTATTACAGATGGAGGGCATGCTTGCCCTCCAACTAACCCAGTAACAGCACCTGATCTTACTCCGACTTCTGATACGGGGGTTGAGTTTGGTGGGGGTAATTCGACCTACTGTTCTCCACAAGCTGCTGCTGCAAGAGCACAACTAATCGCTGCGAACTCTTGGGTCATCACAGATGGTGGTAAAAAATGTCTGCCTGAAGGTGCTTGTAACTTAGTCATGGTGGCTAGTGTTATTGAAGATTATGATGCGACCCATGAGGCCTGCGAGTTATTATCTATTGATCCAGAATTTACAGTAGCAAATGGTGCTAATGTCACATTAGCTAGTGGTTGGGCAGTTGATATCCAACAAGGCTTTACGGTTGAGAAAGGCTCAACATTGGATATAAAAACATGCGGGCTAAGTTTATGTGAAGTGAATACATCTCCAATGCCTTATGGCTGCCATTCCTGTGTTGACCAGATTTGCGACATTGATCCTTCCTGCTGTGGGGTCTCCTTTAATCAAGCATGTCTAGATAAGGTTAGTACCGTGTGTGATCTAACTTGTGACTAGTTCTTTAGAAATCTGCAAGTTTGATTTTTAATCGAACAATTAATTGGCAATTAATTGGGTCACGGTAGGAATACCGGTTCTCAGGAATGGAGTAACTGCGGTAGCAGCGGCATTACTGCCGGCAATAATGGCAATTGAACGCCTCTCAAGCCCCTGCATTATTATGCTATAGCTAGGCTACTTTTCCATACGCTTCCTAAGTCGCTTGATTCTGCCATAAAGTTTCTTTTGTTCAGGAGCATATTGCTCATAGGTGGCGACTAAATCTTCCACTCGATCACAACGATCCGCTGTTTTTTCCAAAGACTGTAGGTACTTATAGTTATCTATCTGTACTGGGAGTCCGATAAGAAACAGCTGCAATGCCAGGTCATATGCCTGCAAGCGATAACAAACCCAGGCCAGAGAAACTGCGGTCTTTGGTTCCATGTTATTGTGTTGCTCATGGATGAATTTCCGCGCAGTTTTGCCTTCGCCTTTCTCCAGCAAGCGTTGTAGATAGGTAACCAGCATCTGTGGCGGAATCTCTTCACCCAACTCAGTCAGCATTTCCACCTCTGCAAGCAAATCCTCTGGTGGCAGAGTATGCGAGCGCAGCCGTTGCAACTGGGCTTGGGCAAGAGGGCTATCTGTATACTTGTCAAGATATCGCTGTAGATAATGAAGCGCCCGCTCACTATTTCCCAGCCGTTCATATAGCCAGGCCAAATCCCGCCCGGTTTGTGGGTGAGAAGTATATAGCTCCAACAATATTGCTTCTGCCTCTGCGTATTTCCCGAGCTGAGTGAAACTCTTGCCACACCATAATCTGGCTCGCCAATGCGGGAACAGGCTGTTACTTTCGGTAAAACCCGATAGTGCCTGTGGGTACCTTCTGGCTTGATAATCAACTCGACCAGCCAGGTAGTGAATCCGGGCGGAGTTGGGGTAGAGGTGCAGCAACTGCTCAGCAAGCAGTTTAGCCTCCTCTTGGTGATCTGTGACCAGCAGATATTCCAGCTCCAGGCCACGGCACTCTATAGAAAGCGGATCTTCTAGCTTGAGCCGTTGCAGCACGTTGGCGGCCTGCTCCACATCCCTCGTCCGGATGGCCTGTTGCAGGTTACGGCGCAGCACTTTAATTAGTTTGTCTTTTGTTGCCATAGTCACAGTTGATTCAAGATTAGTACCCCAATCCCCAGATAGAAACACGCATACTATACATGCTCTTGATTCCACAGCAAAACGAAAAATAACCACCGAACCTATTATGTCCATGTATGGTTGAGTAGGTGACGAATGGTCACGTTCTCAATGGTGAATCCCTCAAGGTGCTTCGCTACTGGATCATCGAGGTCGAGTAGTCCCATTTCGGCTAGACGAAGTACACCAGCCGCCGAGTCTTTTTTTAACGCCCGGCTTGATGATGCGCCTTGCTATTTTCCGATTATTTGATTTAGCCCATCCACAATTTTCGCTAATTGCTCAGGTTCAACAGTTCCTAGTTTCCTACCAATTCTTTCCACGGATAAGGTGCGTATTTGACTGATCTTGACCCAAGATGGTTTCTGTAGTTGCTTGGGTTTCAAGGAATAGGTGAGAGGAAAATGAGCTTTTTGAGGTTGGCTAGTTAAGGCCATCGCAATAACGGTACCAGAGCGTTTGTTGAAAATATCGTGACTTAGAATAAGCACTGGCCTGCGCCCAGCTTGCTCATGGCCACGAGTTGGATTGAGTTCCGCCCAGCGAACCTCACCCCTTAATATTTGGGCCATTCAGACAAATCCTCAGTTAAGCCTTCATCTGCCAAAGCCTTTTCATATTCCGGATCCAATTTCGCGCATTCCTGAGCTAGAAGACTGTGATTCAGCCGACTTAGCTTTTCTTCTACAGCCACCTGAATTGCACGACTCCGATTAGGAAAAATGTGCTTTTTCACAAGCGCATCAACCTCGGCTAACATGCCTGACTCTAGTGTAATTGCGATTTTACTACTGCCCATGAGATATCTCCAATAGTATGATTATTAGTCATACTTATAGTATTGTCAAGGGATTGAGGGCAGCAGCTAAAACGCAAGGATTATGACCAAGTTATTGCTGTTGCAGGTTACAGCGCAGCACTTTAAGGAAATGTCTATTAATCACTTAATTAGTTTGTCTTTTGTTGCCATAGTCACAGCTGATTCAAAATAATATGCTAAAGTTTGCTCTATGGCAGAGAAAATTACCAATATCGGTGACCTACTGGAAGTCAGGCCACATCCAACCGTAGTGCGATTAACCGACCTGGAGACTGAATCAGCGGATTGGTTAACCGATAGTTTTCTAATTACCGCAGAGATCAAAGCCCACCTCCACGCGTTGAGCCAACTACTAAAGCGAAAACAAGGTGGTGGTGCTTTTCTTATCGGTCATTATGGCTCTGGCAAATCTCATTTTCTGTCTTACCTAACCCAGCAGCTACGCAGCGGGCAACTGGCTTCTGAGCCTGTAAGGGTGATCCCAATCTCTTTGGTGAATTTTAGCGCAAGCAACCGCTTGGAAGATATAGTTTGTTCTGCTTTGGGAATCGAGGTAGGCGGTGGTGACCGCCGCTTGGTATGGAATCAATTGCGGCCGGATGCGACTTTATTGGTGCTGGACGAGCTATCCGAATTTCTGCGCTCTAAAAGTGACGCACATGCCTTTAACGAAGATGTACGCTTTCTTCAGTTTATCGGTGAGTGGTCGATGGATCGGAGTTTCTGGATTTTGGCAGCAATGCAGGAGGGGATTGAACACACCGGCGAGCTAGAGCATAGCCTATACCGCAAAATTAAAGATCGTTATCCACTGCGTCTATTGCTAACACCCGCGCATGTACAAACCCTGATCGCCGACAGTATTTTGATCAAAAAACCAGGGTACCAGAAGGCCGTGCGCCGCTTGGGACAACAACTAACGGAGTCTTTCCCCTCTCTGTCATTGGATTTGTCGCTACTACAGAGTATTTATCCGCTGCACCCTGCGACCCTGACTTTATTGGAAGAAATTCGGGATCGTTTCTCGCAAACACGCGGAGTAGTTGATTTTGTGGTGACCAGTTTACGCGGGGACTCAACTCGTGGAGTGGAATCATTTCTAAATCAGTCTTGGGGCGCACTGATTACACCCGATATGATTGTAGACCACTTCCTGGATCTGTTTGAACTACAACCAGAATTTATCGGTTTGGCACAACAAGTGTTTCCCTGGTATCGCCAACACCTGGATGAACTATTTGAGAAGCCAGCGCTACGTACCTTGGCAGGGCGGGTGTTGAAACTGTTGGTACTGGTACACTTATCCCCGGCACGAGACCATTTAAGCGCCACTGAAGCGGCCAGTTGGTTGCTATTTAGTGCCACCCGGGTAGAACCAGCGCGGAACCTGAAAATCATCGAGAAAATCCTGCGGCAGTTTGCTGACCAAGGGCGCTTTGTAAGCAGCCATGATGGTGGTTATCGCTTGCAACTAAATGACGACGGCAGCGCAGCTTTTGAGACCCAGCTGAAAAGAGAGATGGGTGAGTTGCGCGGTCAATCAGGCCTGATTTTGGAATTGCTTGTTCCGCTACTGCCTGAGGATGGCTTTAACCCTTTTACCCTGCCTCGTGAGCAGTATCAGCATCGGTTATTAAGGTGGCGCTTCCATGAACGCAGCTATACTGTGTGGTCAGGTGAAACCGAACCACCCCCGGGAGCGGAAGAGGATGCGATACGGCTCTGTATTCGCCTGCCTTGGGGTGAGGCTAGCGCGGCGGCTGGGTGTTACACCCTAATTCCCCTTCCCATTGAAGTGGACGAAGACCTGCTGGAGCTGGCAGCCCTGACCCGAATACAAGCTCACCCCTTAGGGATAGAGCACAAAAAACGCCTGCTGCGGCGTATCCAAACTCGGGTTCCAATGTGGCAAAATATGGTGCGTAATGCCTGGCTGGAGGCGGCGCTGGTGACCCCGGAAGGGCAGCGCGAAATCCCGCCCCGGTTCAATATAAAGGGATCGCCAGATAGCTGGTTAGAGGCACTGGCATTGTGGGTGCTACGGCGTACTTGGCCGGGGTTTGAACGCTTTGCGCCCGCTCACGGCCCACTGCCTAAAGCAGCGTGGCGGCACTTGATGCAATTTACCACAAATGCCGATCTGCTCTCTGAGCACGCTGATGAATATGTGATGTTGATTCGTGAAGCCTACCTTGTGCCTATGGGTTTACTACGCCGTAAGGGGCGTGAATATATTATTCCCCGCAACCTGGAAAAGCATGAATTGATAGCTATGATCACCCCATTGCTAGAGCACAACCCATCCCCACAAACCATAGCTGAGCACTTGGCTAACCCCATCTATGGCCTGGTTCCAGACCAAACCAGAGCTATCCTGGTTTTTTTGCTCCTACAAGGGGAGTTAGATATCATCAAACAGGGTGTGTCATATAGGGATTCCTTTGAGACTCTCCCCAACCTGTTGCAATACGACAAAGTGGTGCCAGGGAACTCCCTTAGTAGTAAACAATTACAGGCTATAGAGCTGCTTTGCACGGGTCTTAATATTGCAATTCCCCGTCAATGGAGCGTATTGGCTCAACGCCGGATTGCCAGATTAGTCCAGACGGCAGCAGCCGAGCTGGTCAACCGTATGCAGTTGCTGGCGGACAAATTGCAACCCATTTCGCAAGGCGAAGGGCTATGGCGACGGCTCTGTAGCCACCTTGCCATATGGAAGCTACTGACCGAGGATAACGATGTACTGCAGGGGCTGCAGCAGTTCCTCTATGAAGCGGGTTCCGTACAAGCGCATCTGGCAGAAACAAACTCATTTACAAGCCTTGAAGAGCGACTTACACGGCTACTTAGGAAGATCGAGTTTTATCGCTACCTGCTACAGCACCCGGCTCTGACCGAAAGCCAGGTTGTTAGTAACATAGCGGCATTAGGTGAAATGCCAAGATTAGAACAAGTTGACGAGCTCGATAGCTGGTTGCAGCAGGCAGGTATTATCTATGCAGACTACCAAAGTGACTACCAAAGCTCTCACGAGCGTTGGCGACAAACCATTGATCAACACCCACTTTGGCAGTGGCAGGCCTCGATCCTGGCACACAGTCAACATATAGGCTTGGAGCAACAGTTGGCCGCCATTGAGTCCTATCGTAAACAGGCTCTTGCGGTGCGCTGCCGAGGCTTGGTTAATCTTGACTACCAGCCCATTTGCACCTGTGGTTTTGATGGCAAGTCGGCGCCCATTAATGAACATCTACATGCCTTTGAAGAACTGAGCGGAGAAATTGATGAACAAATTAGATTGTTTTTCCAGCAAAAGAGTGTCAAAGCCCGGCTAGGAGAGTGGCAGCAACAAGGGCTGGAGCCAGGCAGTTCAACTAGTGCCTATTTGGAGGGTTTACAGACGCTACCGGAAATCGCTGATATCAAGCTACTTGACCAACACCTGGCAGGCTTGAATTTAGTCAAGGAAATCGACGACTCCGTAATCCTAGAATTGTTAGGCCAGCGTGCCTGGAAGCCAACGGAGCTGTTACAAAAGCTGGAACAATTATTTGCAGGGCTGGGGGCGCGCCGCATTCGTTTTCGGGAAACCAGCCAAAGCACTGCTATTTCAGAGACCGTTGTTAGCTGGTGCGGTCAGCAGGCGGCTAGCTACGGTACACCATTACCGAAAGGCCTGGGTCAAGATGCTTTGCGTATTATTACCGCGCAATTGAGTCCCGATGAAATCAGCCCTGCAATGCTCCAGCGACTGGACGATATTGGCCTTGATGGAGCGGGCAGGAAGCGCATTTTATCATGGCTATTGGAGGGCCAAATTTCACTGCCTAAGGAGCCACTAATGGATGGCTCAGTATTGTCTGCAATACAACTTTTGCATAACCGTATACAGCCCACAACGCCAGCCGAGCTCGCCATGATGAGCGCCACTGTGTACCGCCATAGCGTTACCTTGCGACCACTAGCAGGTACGGACTGGCCTGATTGGCTGAATGAGTTGGCGGATACTACATTAGCCGGGATCTTGCCGCTGCCTGAGGCACTAAAGCAATACACCAGCTCCCAATGGCTACTGATTGACTGCTTGGGCCTGCCTTTGCTGGAGCCGTTAGGAGAAGTTATAGAAGATGTTTTTTCTGCTTGGGA
>QIKG01000089.1 GCA_003232965.1 Oceanospirillales bacterium | reverse complement strand
CCGTATAAAATCGGCTTGAATGAAGTTCAGGTCGGCTTGGTTGTGCCACCGGTAATTTACACCAGTCTGGTTCGCCTGACGGGTGCAAGAATAGCCAGCCAACTGGTGGTAGAGGGCTTATTGATTAACTCGGATACCGCGCTAAGCTATGGCTTGGTTGATGAGACTCAGGAAACCAAAGATGTTGTTTCTGCAGCCCTGAATTGGTGCCAAAGACACCTGGCCTTGCCGCGCCATGCAATGCTGAAAGCTCGGGCCATAGCTCGCCGCCCGCTGGTTGATGCCTATTCTTCTGATGATTATTTTAAAATAGATGACTTTGTTGATCACTGGTTCCATGACAGCACCCAGACGGTACTGCAAATGCTAGTCGAGCAATTAGGCAAACGCTAGGTCAGCACCGTCACAGGTTCACTGAATTTTCTTGCTAGGAATTAATCTCCTAGAAATCAAGCTTTGAAATCAAGCTATTACCTTAGGTCTTAGCTGTGAGCTTATCGATTAGGTCAACCAATATCGCCGCCGTTGCCCCCCAGATATTGTGCTGCTGCCACTGCCAGGAATAAACTATGTGCTGATGCTCGGCATACTCAATTAGGCGTTTCTGGTAGTGACTCCGATCCAAAACCTCGGCTAACGGCACTTCAAATGCGGCGGAAACTTCGCTGCTGTCCAATACCAATGATACCGGGGTTTTTACCAGGCCGACTACTGGCACCATGCGGTATCCGGATATGGTGTCAAAATTATCAAGTACACCCAGCGGGGTGATTTTTTGCGGATGAATGCCTACCTCTTCATGAGTTTCTCGCACCGATGCAGCTACTTCATCTACATCACAGCTTTCAATACTACCACCGGGGAAACTGACCTGTCCCGGATGGGTGGCCAGTTCTAAGCTACGCACGGTGAACAACATGGTAGGCCCTTGCGGGTGGCAGAGAATAGGTAACAAGACACCTGCCGTTCGCGGAGGAATATATTCTAGGCACTGCCCCGCCGGCCGATAGCCGTGCACGGGTAAACCACAAGGTTCAGTTTCGAGTGAATGTAGAGACGGAGTTAAGCGCTCAGATAATTCATCAAAGATATTATTGCCTTGCAAGTCATCCAGCTTAATCACAAGATTAACTCAACTCGGGCATCCAAAAGCTCGAGTATCTGTTGCTGTTGAGGTCTGGTCAAAGTAGACCAGATTGCAATTTCGTGCTGAGTACGGAAACAACCCGTACAGATTTTTTGTGCATTTAAGCGACAAACAGAAGTGCATGGCGATAAGCTTTCAAACTCGTTGGTAGATTCGGTTCGAGGATGGGTATTCACTGAAATTTATTCTATCCGGAAGCTGTTGATGCGAATTCACCTATAAAAAAAGCGGCAATTGCCGCTTTTTTATAAAGTTAATCTGCTAACAGCGGATTACTTAGTAATTTCAACCAGTTTCAGGTCAAAAGACAAGGCTTCATTCGGTCCAATTACCGGTGCCTGCCCAGCTTCGCCAAAAGCCATTTCCGGTGGCATGAATACTTGCCAAGTTGCTCCAACTTTCATCAGTGGCAATACTTCCTGCCAGCCTTTCATAACCGAATTAACTTTAACCCCCGTTAATGGAACGCCGCGGGCGAATGAACTATCGAACTCACGACCGTCCATTTTAGAACCACGGTAGTGGATTGTAATTTCACCATCTGCTGTGGGGCGTGGACCTGCACCTTCTTCAATTACTCGGTACTGAATACCGCTAGGTAATACAGTGATGCCTTTTTTCTTGCGGTTGTCAGCAAGGTATTTATCACTCTTGATCTGATTTTCAGCGGCCAATTTCTTAATTGCAGCTTCACGCTCTTTCTGTACCCTGGCGCTGAATTCGCGTAATTGAGCAACCATATCGTCCTGAGTTACCCGCGAATCTTTACCACCGGCAGCATCTCTAATCGCTGCAACCACTGAGTCGACATTGATTTCTGTACTACGAGACTGAATTTGCTTACCCAGATCCCAGCCAAGGGCATAACTAAGCTTACCCTTATCGGTATTAACATCTTGAGCAGCTAGCGTGCCGGCGAGTAATAAAGTCAGCACTAATGTTAGAAGTCTTACTGGCATTCGAAATTCTCCATTGTTTATAAAATCATCCGTATCACATCAATTAGCAGCAGTAGTTTACGCCCTGCGAACCGGAAAGCAGGATATTTTACCCCACTCGGCTGTTGCTTTCCATGCAATTTATAGATTCATCCAGATTAAGACTGTTTAGTTAGGGCGTCTTCAAGCTGCTGGCGGGTATAAATATCGCTAAATACTGGTGTGTTTTACCAATTCACGATTACTTCCGGCGGCTCAACCAAGCACTAAACTGATATTAATCAAGCTTATCTCATTGTATATATTGATCTATTTTTCGCCTATACATAGTTGGCATAATTTCTGCATATACTATTGCGAATAGAATCAATCTACACTAATAACAGGAGGAAAGACCATGAGCGTCTTCTCAAGATTAAGCGATATTATTAATGCCAACATCAATACTATGCTGGAAAAAGCCGAGGATCCGGAAAAAATCATCCGCCTGATGGTCCAGGAGATGGAAGATACGCTGGTTGAAATCAGGTCATCAGCCGCTAAATGCATTGCTGAGAAAAAAGACCGGTATCGGCAGATTAGATATTTAGAAGAAGATTTTGCAGATTGGGCAAAAAAAGCCGAACTGGCTGTCAGTAAAGACCGTGAAGATCTAGCCCGTGCAGCATTACACGAAAAAGCTGAAATTAGTCGGCGCATCGAAGTATTAAAGGCCGATCTTGAAGTCGTTGAGGATCAACTGAAGAAATTCGACCAGGACATTACCCTGCTGCAAAACAAGTTGACCGATGCCAAAAACCGGCAACGGAGTATTGCTTTACGCCAGCAAACCGCTAAAACCCAGCTGCGCACCCGCAAACATGTATACAACGACCAGCTGGACGACCTTATGTATCGCTTTGAAACTGCCGAGCAACGCATAGAGCGGGTAGAGTCTGAAGCAGAAGCCATGTCTATGGGGCGTAGCGGCAGCCTTGCCGAGCAAATCGATGATTTGCAAAACGACGATGATATTCGTGATGAGCTTGATGCACTCAAAGCTCGCATGAATAAGTCCCCTACCCCCAAGAAAAAAGGAAAAGACAATGCCTGAAGTCGCAATTGTATTATTCCTAAGCATTGTCGCGCCCATTTGGCTGTTCCTGCACTATTCTGCAAAGAACAAAAATAGTAAGGGTCTGACCAATGAGGATGAACAGATGCTCTCAGAAATATGGGGAAGCACCCGCAAGATGGAAGAGCGCATCCATACCTTGGAACGAATTCTAGACAACAGCACGCCGGACTGGAGAAGACAGTGATGAGCGGAAATAGAAACAAAAACCCACAGCGTCGACTGTACCGGGATGTAGACAATGGCAAGTTGGCTGGCGTATGTGCAGGCATTGCGGTGTATTTTGGTTTCAACCTGAAGGCTCTTCGACTGGTATGGGGGATCGCCTTTCTGTTTTTCTGGCCAGCCATCGTATATCTGATTCTGGCGTTACTCATACCCCGTAAACCAGAGAATCTTTTTGCCAGTGAAGCACAGGAAAATTTTTACCGTGGCGTGAATAGTGACCCAAGACAACTATTCGGTGATCTGAGGCTGCGTTTTCGAGATCTTGATATGCGCCTGCAAAAAATGGAGACACATGTAACTTCTCGTTCCTTTGATTTTGACCAGGAACTTGGAAGGTAAACGTAAACAGGTTCATAGGATCAAACTGAGCCCAAGCGACTAATTTATCGGGCGAGTTATGTAAATAGCTGTAACTAAAACACTCTGGCTACGGTCTTTACTATATATGCTGATGTTTAGCCTATATCACCCGTAAGCAAACAAGAATATCGATTTATTCACTTTAACAATAACTAAAAAGAGCTTAGATTATGAAAACTACAAATGTGATTTCCATACCAGTAAAGCCTGAAACACCTGGGAAAATACACTTAGAACCGGTAAGCACAGAAGAAATAAGGGAAATTCCGCCCATTTTTTCTTCTGCCTGGGTCTCACTTTACCTCCAGTTACGCAATAAATGGAGTGGTAATACCTAAGAAAACATCTGTGGCTATCGATTGTTGCGGCTATCGGTTATTATTAACAGTTCAATTTCATGAATTATCGGTAAACCACATGACCCCTAGCCTGTCGCGCCTGAACCAGCGCATAAGAACCCTTAGCCTGTTGCTGCTTACCCTGTTTCTTTTTTCCTGTGGCTCCAAGAGTGACCTTCTCGAAGGTCGTAGCGCAGATGAACTGTACCTTGAAGCGAAAGCTGCTGTTACCAAAGGTAATTATTCGAAAGCATCACAAATGTTCAGTCAACTGCAGACTCGTTACCCGTTCGGTCGTTACACCGAACAGGCGCAGTTGGAAATGGCCTTTGCCCAATACCGGTTGGAACAATCGGACCAAGCCATCGCTACTCTGGATAGATTTGTAAAAACCTACCCGGCTCACCCAAACATTGACTATGCGCTTTACTTGAAAGGTTTGGTTAATTTTGAAGAGAACTACGGTTTCCTGTCTAAGATTTTCCCATCCCGTGTGCGCGATCGCGACCAAACTATCGCGCGCCAGTCTTTTAACGACTTTAATGAATTGTTAAGGCGCTTTCCCGATAGCCAGTACACACCTGATGCTCGTCAGCGCATGGTATATCTAAAGAATAATTTGGCGGGCTATGAAATCGAAGTTGCGCAATACTATATGCGTCGTACCGCCTATATTGCCGCAGCTAACCGGGCCCGCTATGTACTTGAAATTTACCCCGGCACTCCCGACACCTCAGTTGCCCTGCAGATTCTGCACCAGGCCTACACTGCGCTTGAAATGCAAGCGCTGGCTGACAGCAGCCTTCGGGTGTTAGCGATGAACTTTCCTGATGATCCCTATGTCACTGGTCAAAGCCAGAAGAAAACCTGGCTTTCCTACTTATGGCCATTCGATTAAGGGCCGACCTTTACGGCTTCTGGTAAGCTCGGGGCATGTCACCTTTTGGGGATAAATAACGGTCGCGTAACAAACTCTGACGGGAAACCATAGGCGTTATAACGCCTTTAATAATCACGGCATCTGCGGCGCTGCTAACCTCTAGTGGATCACCGTCCCAGATAACTAGGTTTGCTACTGCCCCAGTTTCCAGTTTGCCGCCAGCATAGGCGAAAACTTGTGCCGGAACAGCCGTAATTGCAGCCATTGCCGCCGCATAGGGCATGCCATTGGCCACCGCATTGCCAGCCGCCTGGCGAATTTTGCGAATGTTGTGTGCCCCACCTGCTGAAAAAATCACCGCAACACCGGCAGCATTCAAAATTGCAGCATTCTCCAGCCGCGAACCCAGGCTATCGAAGCTTGCAGGCAGATTTGCCAGCGGATCAATAATGACCGGCACTCCGGCTGACTTTAGTTGGGCCGCTACCATCCACGCCTCAGCGGCTCCTGAAATCACCCCGTTTAAGTTATTCGCCTTTATAAATTCCAGCGCGCGAAGAATATCCGACGCCCGATTTACATTGAAAACATAGGGATTATTACGAGCCTGTGTGAGCAACTGAAAGGGGCCGTTTTGATCACCGCCTGAAGTTACTTCCGAGAACGCCTGTTCCAGCAACATATATTGCGCAGCCCGAGAACCCCCACTATCGCCTTTGCCAGCACTACCCAGAGAAATAAACGATGCGTTCACCCCATGCGGAAAGCTGCGACCATCAAGTACAACCGGCGAGCCCTGCCCTTCAAAAATACTGCCCTTAGTTGAAGGACTTAATACCACGTACAAAACCCCTTCAATGCGATTAATGGCAATCAGTGAAGATGCTGGGTTATAGGCATAATTGACATTGAACTCCGGGCGCATTTGTTTAAAATCTAGAGACTGATCAACCGTTGAGTCTTCCAGTGAAATTTCATTCAGTCCTATTGTGCTTAAACCACCAAATAGTCCCGGGGTAACATTTCTGCCTTTAGCATCGATAGTCCGTGTGTCATTACCCGCCTGTAACTGCTTGCCGATTTTGCTTAATTTTCCATTGCGAATAAGTAAATCACTGGCCTCAAGAATCCCCGCAGATGAGAGCGTATGTATACGGGCATTTTTAATCAACAAATCCTGCGCCTGAAGCGTGGCTGTAGCAGTCAGCGTTGTAAGAAAAATTAAACTTATTAGAAAATTACGCATTATTTTTTCTCTCCCAATAACTGCCCAAGTTCGAAATCACTCACCGGTTGCAGTGCCGGGTTACCCCGATCATAGAGTAAAGCACCATCAATAAAAACCTGTTCCGCGTGGGCATACACGCTGAAGGGGTTTTGATTCCAAATAACCACATCAGCCATTTTTCCAACAACTAAACTACCGGTTTGATCTTCAATACCCAAAGATTTTGCAGGATTAGATGTCAGCCACTGAATTGCTCTTTCAGGTGCGATTTTCATGCCTGCGCGGTTGCCGCGGGACATGGCTTTCGCCGCTTCTTGATTAAGTCGCTGAATACCCTCGGAGGAATCAGAGTGTACAATCGCACAACTGCCCTCAGGCCGATCCACCATCGCAATGTTTTCCTGAATACCGTCATAAGCTTCGGCTTTAAAGCCCCACCAATCCGCCCACAGCGCGCCGCATACACCGGCTTCGGCGAGTTCATCTGCAATTTTATAGGCTTCAACAGCATGATGAAATGTGCTGATTTTGTAGTCAAATTCTTTGGACAAATCAAGTATGGTCAACATTTCATCAGCACGGTAGCAGTGCATATGCACTTTAATTTCGCCGCGCAAAACACCAACTAATGTCTCTAGTTTTAGGTCGCGTTTAGGTCGTTTGGCTTTCTCAGCTTCTTCACCACCTTTTTCAATTTGTTCCGCATACTCATCCAACGACTGCTGATACTCTTGAGCTTGCGCCCAGTTCTGGCGGTATCCAGCAACATTACCCATACGCGTCATTGGTGCTTGTTTTTTACCCCCATATACCCTTTTTGGGTTCTCGCCACAGGCCATTTTCAAGCCCTGCGGTGCAGCGGGAAATTTCATCGCCTGATAGCTAATGGCATACACATTTTTTACGGTAACTCCGCGCCCACCAAATAAATTAGCCGAGCCCGGTAAAATTTGCATACTGGTCACGCCACCGGCAAGGGCGCGAGAAAAGCCCGGATCCTGTGGCCAAATTGCATGCTCTGCCCAAACATTGGGGGTTGAGGGGGCAACCATTTCATTGCCATCAGAATGCGCGGTTAATCCGGGACTTGCATAAACACCAAGATGTGAGTGCACATCGATCAGGCCCGGGGTTACCCAGCGCCCTTGCGCATCGATTTTAGTGGCCTTGTCCGTAGTTAAATCTTGTCCGATAGCAACAATCTTGCCTTCCTTCAGCAGTATGTCGGTATCCTCAAGACGCGCGCCGGTACCGGTGAGGATGGTCGCATTCTGAATCAGAATATCGGCAGAGGGAATGGCTTTATAAGTACTGGGGAAAGCTTCTTTAGCATTGGCAGTTTGAGCTATCACAGCTGCGACAAGTACTGTGAGCATTAATACGGGTTTAAGTTTAATTACAGACATAGACAACCTCACGGGTAACCTCAAAAAATAGTTAGGAAATAGTAACAGGAATTGATGCAGGTCACACCCACACAATTCACACGGCTCGCAATAAGATCCCGGCTCGGAGGCCGGGAACACAGCGCGCTTAGTTTTATGCTTTTATTCTGAGATCCCGGCTAAATAACAGATATAAAGCCGGCACAACAAATAGTGTTACTACGGTAGAAATCAGCATGCCGCCAATAATGACCAAGCCAAGCGGCGTCCACATACTGCTATTTTGCAGTGTTAACGGCAGCAAACCGCCAATGGTTGTCAGTGTTGTTAATACTATCGGGGTAAGTCTGGTTTGTGCGGCAGTTATTATAGCCTCGCTCAAATGCTTGCCTTTACCCACCAATTGATTGGCAGTATCAACCAGGATGATGGAGTTATTAACTACAATACCCATCAGGCTGGTGAGGCCCACAAACGCCATAATCGAAAACGAATAATCAAATATCAGCAAAGCGAAAATTGCGCCTGACATGGCAAAAGGAATAGATGCAAATACGATTAGCGGTTGAGCGAATGAGCGGAACTGCAATACCAATACAGCAAATATTCCTAATAGTGAAATCAATAGGGCTTTAAGTAGCCCGGTGAAAGAGTCGTTTCTTGATTCTTGCTCCCCCGCTATTATGTATTTAATGCCATCTGGAAAATGCATTTTTTCAAGTTTAGCTGCAATTGACGCGGTTACATCAGCCGTTAGATAACCATCTTGGCTATCAGCGGTAACATGTGTGTTTCGCTCAAGGTAATAGTGTTGCAATTGGGATGGGACTGTTTGCAACTCAAGCTTGATCAACTGTTTTAGAGGCACGAACTGACCATCTTCTGACATAACCAACAACTCATTAAGACTGTCGTAATTTGGCGTAGTCGCTTTATTCAGACGAATCACAATATCATAGTCATCACCGTTCTCGTCCCGATAACTGCCCACTCTATCGCCCATAAGGCTGGTGCGGATTATATTATCGATGCTATTAACAGAAACATTCAATAAGGCAGCCTTGGCTCGCTGAATGTTAATTTTTAAATCTAATTTGGGACGGCCCATAGGGTTTTTTACATTCACCGTACCCGCTGTTGCTAATATTAACTTCTCAACTTTATTTGCTGCTTGTTGCAATAAATTCAGGTCATCACCCTGTATTCGAATTGCGATGGGTGCCTCAATAGGTGGGCCTTGCTGAAATTCTTTCACTTCCACTTTCGCGCCTGGAACTTCTGCGAAATCACTTCTTAATTTAGTGACCAGCTGCTGTAAGTCCGCGCGCTTTAGTTGATTTAAAATTACAAATAACTGGGCTTTATTGGCGGCTTCACCCGTTGGGAATTCATTGTAATAAACACTGGGATTTTCTCTGCCTATGTTTGTCGCCACTGCCTGAATTTGAGGGTAACCTCGAACTTGCTTATCTATCATTACTGCCAATTTTTGGGTCGCGTAAAAACTACTGCTCTCAGGTAACTCTATATTGATTAGCAATTGCGGTTTTTCGGCCTTAGGGAACATGCTCACACCAACTTTTGCAAACAATGACAAACTACCGGCAAACAAAACCACTGATACAAGAATTACCCGCAGTGGATATTTCAATGCCGTCTCTAAAGCCGGTCGATAGTGCATACTGGAAAGTCGCTCCAGCCACTTTTGGACTATATTGCGACCACTACCGGCTTCGCCAATCTGGCGTTGCTTGAATAAACGACTGGCCATTAAGGGTGTAAAGCTAATGGCTAAAAGGAAAGATGCCAACAATACCAACACCACAGTAACCGGCAGCGAGCGCATAAAGCTACCCACATCACTTTGCATAACCAGCATCGGGAAAAATGCCAATATAGTTGTTGCAGTACCGCTGGCAATAGCCCAGCCTACCTGCCCTGTACCACGGGCTGCCGCTTCCAGCGGGGACAATCCAAGTCTAATTTTCTGACCGATAGACTCGGTAACCACAATCGCATTGTCGACTAATAAGCCCAATGCAATAACCAAACCTACAATTGACATTTGTTGCAGACCGAAACCAAAAAGATCAAGGCCTGCAAGACCAATCAGTATGGACATAGGAATGACCACCAACACAATACTGGCGGATCTGATGCCTAAGGAAAACAATAGAATCAAACCCACCAGCGCCAGCCCCTGGAGCAGGTTGTTAAAAAAGCCATTGACCTGTTCTTCAACACTGCTGGATTGGTCAAAAATAACCTCGGTGCTTAATGAGGAAGGTAAACTGCTGCTGAATGCCTCGAGTTCTTTTTTAAGATCTTCCAGCACATTAAATATATTGGTACCCTCGCGCTGCTCCACAACAATAAAGACCGCTCTGTTGCCATTAAATAAGCCTAAATATGTGGGTTCCGCATCGACTAGTTTGACAGTAGCAATATCTTCCACATAAACAACGCTGCCATCGGGCAGCTTCAGCGCAGTACGCCTGATTTCATCGAGTGATTTATAATCACCTGAGGTTTTGACTGAAAACCGCTTGCTGCCAGCATCGATAAAACCACTGGGCATATTTGCTGCTTCACCTATCAAACTGGCGCGTAAACTTGTAAAACTTAAACCAAGCTCACGCAATACGGGCATATCGAGGGTAATTTGCACCTGTTGCTCGGGAAATGCTTGTGCAGTTGCCCGTTTAACGCCGGCAACCCGGGTGAATATTTTCTCCAAGCGCTCTGCCTGATAACGCATTAAGCGATAGCTTGCAGTCTCTGACAATAAGGCAACCTGCAAAACATTCACATCTGTTGGGGATGTCTGGGCTATATCAATGCTATGAATTTCCGCGGGTAGATCGGCTCGAATCGCCGCAATAGCCTGAGTAACATCAGCATATTTTTCGTCTGGATCTACACCAAAGTTAAACTCGATATTTATCAGCGTGGAGCCATCCATAATACGCGTTTTTATGTAGCGAATATCCTCTAGCTCGTTGAGTTCTTTTTCGATGGGGTCAGTCACCAGCTTTTCCATATCAATAGGACTGGTGCCTGGATAGGCCACTGTTATAATTATCGTGGGAAAGTCGAATTGCGGGTCTTCAGAGCGCGGCATCGTTATAAATGACAATGCTCCCAGCAAGGTCATAAGCAACACAACAATTAGCGTAAACTGATAATTCTTAATACAATATATAGGCAGTTTCATGAATAACTCGCAGTCGGCTAATGAACAGCTTAAAGACCGTCAACAACAACGACTGAACTGTCCTCAGACAGGTAAGCGGTGCCGACTTTAACAATAAGGTCGGCGATATCCAGACTCCCCTCAACCACCACTTCATCTTCGAATAAGTCGATAATTTTTACTTCGACTGCAGCAACCTTATTCTCATACTCATCCAAAATAAAAACAGTCGCTGCCCCATACTCAGCTTTGTACAATGACTCTACAGGAATAATATATTGCCGATTGTTTAGTTGCGGGCTGATCTCTACCCTGGCAATTAAACCTGAATGTAATGTATAGCCTTGGTTTTCAATCAAGATTTCAACTTCAAAGGTGCCAACTGCAGACACAGTACTCAAAGCAACTTCAGATATTGCACCACTAAATCCTTGCCCAGGATAAGCGTCCAGATAAATTGCGACTGGGTCGCCCACCGCAACTTTGACGATATCTTGATCGATCAAGCCGACCCTGACTACTGAGCCATGCGCTACTGATGCCAGTAACAACACTGGCTGATTCGGCTGAATTAATTCGTTAGATTCCGCATATCGCTTGAGAATACGCCCATCAACCGGGGCCCGAATGACTGATAGTTTCTTATTGAAATTAGCTATTTGCAGTTCAGATGCGGCAGTATCATTGGCAGACTGAGCATTTTGCCTGTCTTGCAGGGACACTAAAGCGTCAGCATAAAGTTTACTGAATCTTTCAAGATCTGCGGAGGCTTGAATGTAATTCGATGCGGCCCTTTTTTGTTGTGCATCGATTTCTTCGAGATCAAGCACAGCCAGCACCTGCCCTGCCTTAACTTCGTCGCCTTCTTCAACACTGATTTTTTTGATCAAGCCGCCAGTCTTGAATGATAAGCGCATTTCATTCTTATGACTTATCCGCCCGCTATTTTTGATTGGCGTGCTCATTTGCGCATGTTTAACCGGCACTACAGTGACTGCAACTGCAGCGGCTAAAGTTGTCGGTAGCGAAATTGCAGTTACAACGATACTCAATGCCGCAATCGCAAACCGCTTGCTGAATTTCAGCTCTATTTGATGTTTCATCCTCTTTCCTGTATTTTCACCCAGCCATGTTTACACTGTACACATGGTATGTTGGCATTGTATACATATATGTTGTCAGTGTAAACATAAATGTTGTATGATGACTGCATGAATAACCGGCCTCAATCAATGAAACAGCCTGCAACAAAGCCTTATCATCACGGTGATTTGCAACAGGAAATTCTTTCTGCAGCCCGGCTATTATTGGAAGAAACCAGTATCTCGGCCCTTAGTCTTCGCGCTGTGGCCAAGAAAGTAGGCGTCAGCCATACTGCCCCTTATCGGCATTTCAAAGACAAAGAAAGTCTGCTCGCCGGAATTGCCGCAATCAGTTTTGATGAGCTAGCGGTAAAAATGTCAGAAGCGGTTGCACTGCATCCGGGAGACCCTACAGCTCAGATAAAGGAGGCTGGTTATTGCTATTTCAACCTGGTAATGGCTAATCCTCAAAGTGCACAATTAATGTTTGGCGATTTCCTCCCCTGTGACGATACCTATCCGGGTCTTAGAGAATCAGGCGATCTAGCCTTCGACAGTCTCAAAAGTCTGGTTGAGTATGGTCAATCGATGGGCGAATTCAAGCGTGGTGATATCGAACTAATGGCACTAACTTTTTGGTCCTGCATACACGGACTTTCCTTATTGGTTGCTGGCAGACATGTAGAGGCAACCGTTCCATCAGCAACAGATCATCGGATACTAATTGATACTGTAACTACACTGATGTTAGCTGGAATGAAATGTTCGTAAATAAATGCCTTCAACCAAGCGATTAACCAAGCTGTTAACCAAGCTATTGGCAGACTAGAACATCTATCGGTGATAAATGTCAGTGGTGGCCTCTGCACTACCGATAACATCCGATAACATCCGATACCTTCCGATATAATAACTCCCATCATGCAAGCCTTATTGAACAATCCTGATTTCTGCAAAAGCTTCCTCATCTGGGTCAAGACCAGCTTGGAAGATGGTAGCAATCACCTGGCAACCAGTAATCAGGGTACCTTGCTGTTATACCAGCAGGATGGCAACAGTTGTGTGGTTAAGGCGCCAATGGGAAAGGCTGCTGCCTACAAAGCCCGACTGGCTACACTGCGACGCGAATTCCGTGCTTATGAAAACATGCAGGGGCTTGATAATGTCCCCGAGATTTATGCTTTCCTCAAGCAGCAATACTTGGTAATGGAATATATTCCAGGCAGCCCCTATCGCTATGCCAACTGGCAGGATCGTGACCTGTGGTTTACCCAATTACAGCAAACTATCGAGGCTTTCCATCAGCGGGGCGTGGCGCATGGGGATTTGAAATCAAAATCCAACATTATCGTTACCGAAGAGCAAAAACCCTGTGTTATAGATTTCGGCACTGCTATTACTTTCCGGCCGGGCTTTCATCCGATTAATCATCGGCTGTTCAGATTCGCCTGCCGTCTGGATCGCAATGCCTGGGTTAAACATAAATACCACGGTGACTATGAGGCAGCTTCGGAAGTCGATAAAACCTGGCTAAAACACAGTCTGTTGGAAAAACTACTACGAAAGTTCAGGCGTAGGGCTTAAACATGAGCATCCATCAAGTCACTGTTTGTCAGCCACGCGAATTACCCCTGGGCGATTTGCTGTTGCCGGCAGCGAAAACCCTGGATATATGGCTGCTGGATATTGACAGCAGCGCTTTCGCTTTAACAATTGACCAGGACAAGCCGAATCATCGAGCTGTCAGCGATCAGCGGCGTTTCGCCCGGCGCTTTTATACTCGTCTTATTCTTGCTGCATATTTAAACCAGCCACCCGCCGAAATTGAACTGCATAAATCAGCCGCTGGAAAACCGCAACTGTTACCGCTGGTACAACCGCCATTGCACTTTAATCTATCTCATAGCCGCCAGTGGTTGGCGATTGCGATTGCTACAGACCAAGCACTGGGCATCGATATTGAATCTCTGAGCCGTAACCCTCTGGCTTTAGCCGAGCGCTACTTCTCCACTCAGGAACGCGATTGGCTGAAACAACAAGCTGAAAACGAATTGCAATTAGCATTTAATCGTTTATGGGTGCGTAAAGAAGCGGCATTGAAATGTGTGGGCACAGGCTTGGCTGGTAATCTTGAAACAACCATAAGCAGTCTAAGTCAATCGCAAAATAACTTCCCGGATCCAAAGCAGGACACTGTCACGCTGCGACCAAAAAACCTTAACGCGCTGGAACTGAGCATTGTGAACTGGGAGCCTGAACACCTGGACATTCAAGCTGCAATTGCAGTTCAGCGCTTACCAGATTCAGTTAATTGTTATCAGCTGAAATGCGCGCGTTGATGACTAAACATTACCGCCATTTACTTTTATTTGCAGCAATATTGGGCTTGCAAGCCTGCTCTACTCAGCCGAAAATTACGCCAGAAATAGAACAGCGATTTCAGCATGATCGCAGCCGTGCTTTAACTTG
>QIKG01000126.1 GCA_003232965.1 Oceanospirillales bacterium | reverse complement strand
GATGTAGGAGCCGTATGCGTTAGTAGCGCACGTACGGATCTGTGCGGGGGGTACCGGGTAACCGGTATTCCTACCGCGACTTAAATAAAAACTGCTGTTCTTTGGGGAATAGAGATTTTGACGGTTTTACATTCGGGTTTTTCTCAGAGGGTTGCTCTAAAAGCGTTGAGCTACTCAGAAATGCCCGGAATAGCCTATGATATGATGGCCTTGCTTCGAGGAGACCCGCCGCCCGGTAGTGTTGCTGATCCCAATCAAATGGTTATGCTATGAAAGTTAACGGGACACCAGTGATTTATTTATTTATATGTTAACGGGATAGCAGTACTGTTATAATTTATTAACAATTTAATTACGAGTATTTTTATGAAAAACCCACTGCTTATCTGTGTAAGACTACTATTGGTTCTTGCCGTTTTGGTGGTGATCAGCTCTTGTAAGGAGCAGAGTGAGCTACCAGAACGAGAACTTAACAACCCCTTGGTCTTTATTGGCCTTGATGGCGCAGAATGGGCTGTTATCAAGCCAATGATTGAGCGTGGAGAGTTGCCAAATATTAAAAAATTAATGGATACTGGCATCCACACAGGTTTAATTAACACTGGGGCACTGATCTCGCCACCGGTATGGACAACCTATGTAACTGGTGAGTACCCAAGAGCCCATGGTATTTTGGATCATGTTTTTCCTTTTGATGGCTCCAAGCTTACACAGCTGGTTAATTCAACATTGCGGCTAAAACCGGCGCTGTGGAATATTGCCTCTGAGGCGGGATTGCGTTCAGCAGTCATGGGCTACTATGTCAGTTGGCCGGTAGAAGATATTTTGGGGACGATAGTCACTGACCGGACCATGCAGGAACACCCCAACAGTGTGTTTCCTGCCGCAACGGAACCTTCAGTTTTCGCCATTGTTGATGAAGTAACAGATAATTCATTTCAGGAAGAATTTTTGCAACGCTATTACTCGTGGGGCTATCGTCCGGAGCAAGCTGATAATCCATCCCACCCTAACTATGAAGCGGCCCAGCTAATTGTTCAGCGTGGTGATCGTTTAATGGTCAATGACGAAATTATCCTACGCAGCACAAAGCTTTTACAAAGCAATGCCTATGACCTTGTGGTGGCTTATTTTCGCTCAACCGATCTGGCGAGTCACTCTTTCTGGAAAGAGTATGAAGATAGTGGCTTTAGCACGCCTGCAGATCCGCAGCTGAAAGAGCAGCTTGGCAATGTAATACCGGAATCCTACCGTTTTTCAGATGAGGCCATTGGTGAGTTGATGAATCAGTTTGGTGATCAAGCAAACTACATCATCGTCTCAGATCACGGCTTTCATTCAGCGGGTAAAGAATTGATTCTAAAAAATAAACGGCGCTCTGTTATCACCGGAAATCATCGGCCAGTGGGTATTTTTATAGCCTCCGGGCCGGACATTCGCAATCAGGCATCACTACCTGATTCTTATCAGGCTACTTCTATGGATGTCATGCCAACACTGGTGAGGTTATTGAGGCTTCCAGTTGCTTCTGAGCAAAGTGGCAAGCCGCTAGATTGGGTTTTTACCAGTAAGTTCAAGCGATTGAACCCCCTGGAAATGATCAAAACATACCCGATCGATGAATTTGCACGAAGCTATAACAGTGCTGAAGGGGTTGATCAGGAAAAAGAAATGTCGGCTTTAAGTGGTTTAGGGTACATTGGGGGAAGTGTTTCTGAGGGTGTAGCTGATGAAATGAATTATGATTTTTGGAAAGCTGAAGGCAAGCGAGTTGTAGAGCATCTATCGGGTGAAATTGTGACGGAATTGTTGAACGAAAAATATCAGCAGGCAGCGAAAATACTGCTGATGGCTCGCGCTAAGCGACCGGAACTAGAGAAAGCGGTTAGACGCACCGCAAGAAACCGATTGCGAAGGATTTCTGAGTCAGAATATATCTCCAAGCCTGTGAATGCCAAGAAATTAACCAGGAAGTTCAAAGAGGCGCTTACAGAAGCATCGGTTGTGGAGCAAAAATGAAAAAACTAATTTTATTATTAGCAGTTCTCTTGGTGTTGTTATCGGCGTGTAGCGACAATGATGGCTACATATCGGTAGACAATGTAGCGGGCCTCGGGGGTTACTTCCCGGATGCCACACCTGAATATAATGTTCTAGTAATTAGCTTCGATTCTTTACGAGCAGACGCACTCGGTCTGTATGGCTACTCTCGCCCGACTTCGCCAAATATAGATGCTTTCGCCAGTAAATCATTGGTTTTTGAGCATGCCTATAGCGCCGCACAAGCCACACCGACTTCTTTTGCATCTGCCTGGACCGGACAGTTACCCTTCCGCGTGTTCAGGGGCTGGCAGTTAAAAGATAAAGAAACCCTGGCCGTAAAATTTGCCGGCGCGGGTTACAAAACTGTTGGTATCACAGATAATCAGCAACTAATGCCTGAGCGGGGTTTTGCTGAAGGTTTTCAAGAGTATCAATTAATCCCGGATGATGATGATAAATTACTTGAGTTAACTGCATCCTGGTTGAAGAGTAATAGCGACGACAAATTTTTTGCATGGTTTCATTTCCTCTCGCCTCACTCTCCGTATAGTTATAGAGAGATGGCCAGTGATTTCTATCAGGCCGACTACCAAGGACGCTTTGAGAAAACCACAGGGGGTAAGTTTGAAGTTCACAGCGAGGCTGAGTTAAAGCGAGTTCGTGATTTATACGATGGTGAAATATTTTATGCCGATAGCCTGTTTCAGAAAATACTCGATCAGTTGGTAGACTTAGGCATTGATAAGAAAACCATCATTGTCTTAACTTCTGATCATGGCGAGGAATTTATGGACCATGGTGGCTTGCAGCATGATTCAGTTTATGAAGAAGTTATAAGAATTCCCATGATAATATACCATCCTGATATGCCTGCAGGGGCTAGAACAAAAATTCAGTTTTCTAATATAGACTTATATAAAACGTTGCCAGCTTTAGTGGGTGTGTTCTCAGATAAAGTTACCGATGGCTTGAATTTACTAGAAGATGTGCCAGAGTACAGGCCAATAATTGCCACTGCTATGACGGCTAGTCTGAAGCGTCAATATGGCTTGATTATGCAGGCTGATAAATATCATTTGGACTGCCGCCCAGAGTTTGCTGAGCGATTATTTAATTTACACACCGATGCTGGTGAGTTGAATAATTTATCTCTCGACAACCCCAATAAACTAGAGGTTTTGTACAATACGCTGGAGTTGGTGACCGGTAAGGATCCGTGTCAGGTGATGCAGCATGCTGTTCGCGGGAAGAATGTTGCTAGTGACTTGACCAAGGAACAACTGGAGCGATTAAAGTCACTTGGGTATATCCAATAGGTTTGTTTTTCTAGCCCCGCTGTGAGTTGAGGGCGAGCATAAATACCCAGCCTACCGTTGGTTACCGGGCAACATCAATCAGATCCGGAGCGGTTGAGAAAGGGTGGTTGGAAGCGTGCTTATTTTCTAAAAAAGCCAACTATTTTCCTTAAAGGTGAGGTGATTTTCCAAGAGCTAGAGTTTTCGTATTCTAGTATTTTCGCCAATAACTCAGAGTCATCATGTACGGCGGTTATGACAGGGGCAATATTACCCTTTGGTTTTGATTTTTGGCGGCTTACTAGCAACTGATGCTTTAAGCCTGCAATTTCTTCGGCGTTGTTAGTAATATAAGAATAGAGCCTTTCTAAATGCTGATCTCTCCTATTTAATAACCGTTGAATATCCTGGTACTGAGGCTCAGTTAAAGTCGTATCTGGTTTTATATTTTCGGGTAAATGTCGCTCAACATATATTGTCGAGTGCGGCTTAATTGGCTCATCTCTTTTACTGGTGTAATAATATAAAGCGAAAGACTTTCTGGAAAGCTGTTGTTTATCTTCTGGCAAATTAATTCGGGGAAAACCATGCCAGGATATATTGTTTGTCTCAAAAATAACGGCTCTGTTAAACAGCGGCTCTACACTAATAATCTCATCATGCTCTGGTTGTAATCTTGGGTTTTTATGTAATTCAATATTGCCTCCCCACTCTTTTTTCCACTCTTTGTTCAGATAAACAATTAAATTCATCCTGCGATGGAGACCCAGTTTTGGGTGGCGCGTGAAATCTACATGTGGATCCAAATCCTGTCCATGCAGGTTATTGTGGGTGCCGCCGCCAAAGTAGTAAGGATCATAAATTAAATCGTTTATACCTGTGATACCTTCAATTAGCTTGATGAATTCTTTGCTCTGTACGAGCGCATCCAGTTTTTTATAACTTTCGCTAATATCAGAGACATGCTCATGAACAGCCTTCATGCCAACTTCGCCATTTTCATTTATGGCAAGCTTTTTATCGAAACTAGGGAATTCATCTAAGAGCTTTTGACAAAAATCTTCTGTAAAAAAATCATCAATAACTATATGTTTAAAAGGCGCATTGAGGATAAATGTTTTATTCAGGGCATTCTCGCCAGAGCATATTTTAACGTTGAGGGTATTTAACATGTTATTCCGTTATATGACTTATAAAATTTGTGGCTCAAGTATACCATGACCCTGATTATTCTACCGTATGAGCGGTGACTATCAGGGGGGGCGTTCCGGAGTAACCGGGTAGTAAATAGCTACTCGCATTTATCTTGAAACAACTCATTTATTAGGAGTTTTCGCTTGAGTGCTGTAAAGCCATACAGCTTCGAAAGTATCTGTAAAAAACGCAGGTGATATAATCTTTCGCAGGATTCCTAACAAGTTATGCCATGCACATTTTATATAATTTTGCAATTTACCTGTTGACCCCGGTGTTGTTGCATTTGCTTTGGCGCGGCCCGCCGGCAAGGCTCATCGGGGCTTATCGTTAATCCGCAGGTTGTATCGGGTTGAAACTCTGGCGCGTAAACTGACGGTAGAAGAACGCTATGGCAAAAGAAAGCAACAGGCTGTACCAATTATAGAAGAAATCCGTAGCTGGCTGGATGACACCTTGCCACAAATACCGCCATCGAGTGCGACCGGCAAGGCGCTGAGTTATCTACACAATGAATGGCGGCACTTAACCGTTTATCTAAAAGATGGCCGTCTGGAGATCGACACCAACAGTAGGCACTTTAGGCGATAACGGTGTAGAAAATGCCATCCGAGCATTCGTACTGGGTCGGAAAAACTGGTTGTTCAGCACCTCGGTCAAAGGGGTTAAATCCAGCGCCAACCTGTACTCACTGATCGAAACGGCTAAGGCCAATGGGCTTGAACCGTATGCTTACCTGCGCTATGTGTTTGCTGAACTACCGAAAGCAGATACTGTGAAAGCTATCAAAGCATTGCTGCCAACCAACATCGACATGGATCAGATCCGGGGTTGTTGAACGAGGGCGGTATTTATTAACCGCTTACTACGATATACTAGTCAGACGACAAATTTATGCTGGTGAGGTGTGCCTCGCTGATCAGTATTTTGGGGAATTAAATAGATGATACAAGAGTCCGTGGCAGCTTGGGTAATACACTGGTGATCATCACCTCTGATCACGGCCAAGGAATGGGGGAGAGCGGTCAGTTCGGGCATGGTGTACTGCTATGGGGTCCATTTTGCGGGCACCACTAATTATTGTCGATTTTCGCAACCCCGTTCCAGTAATCTTAGATCAAAGGGTTGGGTAGTGGATATCAGCCCAACAATCCTCAAAGCCGCCTCAGTGAAAGTCCCAAAAACTATGGCCAGGCGCAATATATATCCCCTGGATACCTCAGCAAACGGCGAGGGCCACCTTTATTGCTCTGAAGTCAAACTAACTCTCAGCTCTGACATCAAAGCCTATAGTAGGTGCAGTGCCGATGATATGGCTGTTTATTTAGACGCGTTTAAAATGGAGTATCGGCGTGGAAAATATACTACCTCTTTACCAGCTCTATCAGTGAAAATAAGCTTGAGAGAGTACCTAAAAGGAAGGCAGAACCCTTGTTCCACTACCTTAGTGATTCAATTTCTTCTTATCTGGAAACTGCGGGTAATGCCCAGCCTGCGAAATTAGATGCCGAGGCACTTAAAGACCTTCAGGGGCTTGGGTGTACCCAATGAATAAAGGCTTGCTAACAAGTTTTGTTTTATTGGTTATTACCATCGCCTACTTCACTTTTACTTATCCTGGGGCAGCTGAAATAAAGACCAAAAAGGCTGAGGTTGAAAAGGCCGAGGCTGAGGCTGAAGCTGAGGCTCACGCTCAGGCTGAGGCTCAGGCTCAGGCACAGATTAAAGCCATAGAAGACGCCCGAATAAAGCATTTATTGATAATAACCATAGACACTGTCAGGGCTGACACCTTTTATGCACCAGAAGATAATCAGTATGTCGACCGACTGTCCCCATGGCTCAAGCGGGCACGATTATATCGCCATGCACAATCTGTATCTCCATGGACAATTCCAGCCATCGCTACCGTGTTGAGCGGGTATTCCCCCAACCAACATGGCGCCGGGGCGTTCCCGCATCCTATAGCAAACCTGGATGTCGAGTTACCCAGCTCGATACTTCCGGAAGTACCTACAATTACTGAGCGCTTGCTAGAATTAGATTTCAACACTTTAGCCATCAGTGCCCACCCTTGGCTTGGTGCTAATTTTGGCCTGCAACGGGGGTTTAACAAAATTCATGCCAGAAAATATAGAGAAGACATCGATGTACTGTTCGCAAAATCAATTAACAAGCGTAAATCAGCAAAAATAATGCAAAGAGACTTCACTTATTTGCACTATATGGAAGCCCATGGAAGACACACCAGGAGATTAGATGAATTCTTTCCACAGTTAAGCGATGAGCAGATAAACCGCAGTCTTGAATGGACCGACTTGGCGGCTTGTAACACAGGTGCGGAAACGAAAATCTGTCGCCGCTATCTCGTTTATACCCAGGCCGTTCTTGATCTAAGAGACAGCCTGGCTAACACCCTTGAGCAACTTGAGAGTTCTGGCTTGTTGGAAGATACTTTAGTGCTGGTATACTCTGATCACGGGGAAGAGTTTAATGATCATCTTACTCAAATAATAAGTGATGATCTCGACCCGCGGGGCACCCGAGCATTCGGGCATGGCTATAGCCTATACGAAGAACAGCTGCATATACCACTCCTAGTTTGGAACCCGAAAGACTCACAAGGCCGTGTAGTCAATACTCCCGTGAGTTTACTCGATGTAGCCCCCAGTATTCTTGACTGGCTGGGCGTCGATACCAGTGTTGATAATTTCTCTGGTATGTTGCTAGATAACGCAGAAAAAGAAGAAGGCAGGGCGCTGGTCGCTTCAAATATAGCCTATGGGCCGGAAATGATTTCAGTTCGTGAGGGTAAGCTTAAGTCAATCTGGAATACCGTCAGTGATGAAAGTCGATATTTTAATTTACAAATTGACCCAGATGAACAAAAGCCATTAGCCGGTAACGACCTAGTGATACACTTCGATACACTAACAGGTGATTACCTTTGGCTGGCCAGCGCTAATATCGGGACAACCCCTGAACTTAGCACAGACCAACTACAACATCTTAAATCTATAGGCTACCTGCAAGGTAGTCAAGCGGTGCCAGAACGAGCGCCATCAACCGAGACTCTAAAATGAGCAAAATATTTCACCTGAACTATTTACACAGCATTTCTAAACCCATATTGCTGCTTCATTTTTTTTCCTTCCGCGCTTCGATTAAGTGACCATCAGTATCGTACTCTGCTGATTTTCTCGGGCCATGAAAAACAGCCATGCTAGCATCTGAATACTCGTGCACTATCACCCTGGCTTTAACAGGTATAGCTGCGTTTACCCGCGTGGTAGCTTCGATAACGCTCATGGAAATGGGCAACATTCCAACTGTCATAGCGATCCTTGTAGAGTGATTCTAAGGCAAGCACCTCATCAACCGGTGCACGTCGGTGCGATACCTCCTGCAGCCGTTTATTCAACAAACCAGTTAATCCTTCGTCTTCATAGCGGTCAATATATCGTCGAAATGTGCGCGCACAAACACCCAATATCTGGGCTGCTTGTTCTTGGGTTAGGCGTTTTGCCTGCCAAATACTATAGACCTCTTCAAACCTCATGAGTCGCGTCTCCTGTAGCCATTCTGTCCGTTTCATCACCTGTTTTCTCTTCGTGGCTGAAACCGGACATATTACTTGCTATAAAACCGGACATATGTATGTGCCACTAACACTCTGTCTTGCAGGAGCCCCAGGAATGAATTAAACTTTACCTTTGAAGCTTAAGGAGCCTCTGATTAATATACACATCCTCAGGCTTTCAGCGATTTTCAAGATCAAGACGGGTTATTGCAGGGTTGGTCACTCCATCTCAAAATAACC
>QIKG01000182.1 GCA_003232965.1 Oceanospirillales bacterium | reverse complement strand
TTAATAATTTTCCGATTAGCGGACAGCCAATGCCGCGTTCGTTTATCCGCGCACTTGGCCTGATCAAAGCGGCTGCCGCTACGGTTAATTCAGATTTAGGTTTGCTTTCCAAGTCCCGTGCCCGGGCAATTATCTCTGCATCCAAACAAGTTTCGAAAGGTAAAGTTGATGCGCATTTTCCTATCGATGTTTATCAAACAGGGTCTGGTACATCATCAAATATGAATGCCAACGAAGTGATTACCCGGATTGCCAATGCGGGCAAGAAAAACGCCCTTATCCATCCGAATGATCATGTCAATATGGGGCAAAGCTCAAATGATGTGATTCCGACAGCGATGCAGGTGAGCGCAAACTTGCAGCTTGAAGAGGATTTGTTACCGGCTTTGAAGCATTTAAAATCAACTTTGGATGCGCGTTCAAAAGAACTAAAAAATGTAGTCAAAACTGGTCGCACTCATTTAATGGATGCAATGCCGGTAACTTTCGGTCAGGAACTTGCCACCTGGTCTCAACAAATTAGCAGTAACATTGAACGCATTCTTTCAGTACAAAAACGCTTGCGTAAATTACCCCAAGGCGGCACAGCGGTTGGTACAGGCATTAATGCCGAGCGCAGCGGCGATGGCTGCCGCACTGACTGAATCCAGTGGGGTTAAATTTGAGCGTGCGAAAAATTTATTTGAAGGCATTTCCAGCTTAGATGTTGCGGTTGAGTTATCTGGACAACTAAAAACTACCGCGGTGAGCTTAATGAAGATTGCCAACGATTTACGCTGGATGAACTCAGGTCCTCTGGCAGGTATTGGAGAAATTGAGCTAAAGGCATTACAGCCGGGCAGCTCAATTATGCCGGGTAAAGTAAACCCCGTTATTCCGGAGGCGACAGCCATGGTTTGTGCGCGAGTAATTGGCAACGACAGCACCATAACCATCGCCGGTCAGTCGGGTAATTTCCAGTTGAATGTGATGCTGCCGCTTACCATCAGCAGTCTGACGGAAAGTATTACGCTGCTAGCTAATGTCAGTCGTCTGCTGGCCGATAAGGCAATTGCTTCGTTCAAAGTACGCACTGATAATATAGATGCGGCCTTGTCGCGCAATCCCATTTTAGTTACCGCACTGAATGGTGTTATTGGCTATGAGAAAGGTGCCGCAACGGCAAAGCAAGCTTATAAAGAAGGTCGGCCGATACTGGAAGTGGCGCTGGAAACCACCGGATTAACAAAAACAGAATTGAAACGCCTGTTAAATCCACTAGGTTTAACCAAAGGCGGGATTCCCAAGTAAGCACTATTTTCGACCGAGGAATTAAACGCATTTTAGATAAGCCACGGAATACCGGTTCATTTACTTTAGAGATATATTAAGGACCGTTCCGGATTAAAACCGTAGAACCGATTCGAATGACTACAATCGAAGAGCGCCGGGAACTGATAGCAGCTGCTAACTATAATCTGTTTTCTTTAAAATCTGATGATGTTTTGATTGATCTGTTGACAGACTCCGGGACTTCCGCCATGAGTACCAATCAGTGGGCGGCGCTGATGAAAGGTGATGAGTCCTATGCGGGTTCGCCTTCTTTTTATCGATTTGAAGCGGCCGTAAGAGAGCTGATGCCGTTCAAACATATTATACCAACCCATCAGGGCAGGGCAGCGGAACATATCCTCACCTCAATTATTACCCAAGGTAAGGGCAAAGGCATGATTGTGCCGAATAATACCCACTTTGATACCACTCGGGCAAACTTTGAAGATGCCGGTATTGATGCGCGGGATTTGGTGATAGAAGAAGCTATGGACACCGCCTTGATTCATCCTTTTAAAGGCAATATGGATCTACAAAAACTCGAAAAATTATTAAGCGAAGAGAGCGCTAATATTCCGATGGTAGAAATCACCATCACCAATAATGCCGGTGGGGGCCAACCGGTTTCGATGGCAAATATTCGTGCTGTAAAAGCGCTCTGCGACAAGTTTAATAAGCCCTTAATTATCGACAGTGCGCGCTTTGCCGAAAATGCTTATTTCATTAAACTGCGTGAAGAAGGTTATCAAGATAAGTCAGTCAAAGAAATTGTGCGTGAAATCTTCTCCTACGCCGATGGCATGACCATGAGTGCGAAAAAAGATGCCTTTTCCAATATGGGCGGCTGGTTGGCGCTAAATGATGATGAGTGGGCGGAACGCGCCCGCACCCGCCTGATAATGACTGAAGGTTTTCCTACTTACGGCGGTTTATCCGGCCGGGATATGGAATGCATAGCAGTCGGCTTGGAGGAAATTGTTGAAGAAGATTACTTGCAGTACCGAATACGCTCTATCCAGTATATTAATGAAGGCCTAGATGAGTTGGGCGTTCCGGTGATGAAACCCGCAGGCGGCCATGCCATCTTTATCGATGCCAGTAAAATGTTGCCACATATTCCAGCCTTACAATACCCCGCACAAGCCTTAGCGATTGCCCTGTATATTCAGGGCGGTATTCGCACAGTTGAAATCGGATCATTAATGTTCGGCCGGCAAGCCGATGGCAGCGAAAAACCGGCAGCCATGGAATTAGTAAGAATGGCAATGCCACGGCGAGTATATACCCAAGCACAGGCAGATTATATTATCGAAATATTTGAACAGTTGCGTGAAAACACCAGCAATATTCCAGGCATGGAAATTAGCTATGAGCCTGAATCTTTACGCCATTTCACCGTAAAAATGAAACCGATGGGTGCGAGTTTTAGTTGATTTAAATAAAGCAAAAAAACCTCCAGCCAGTTTAGTAAGGATAGCAGTCACCGCTTGCCTCAATTATCCATCACTGGCGCGGCGGCGGAACCAGAGAGTGATAAATAGGAACACTGCGGTTACTACTAAGCCCATCAGCATATGTGTGGAAAATAAACGATCGAGCATATTGCTAATGGTTGGTGCGTGATCAAAGGTGGATGTCACTGGCATGCCGAGGCTAACAGAAACAGTATGTTCGGAATCGCTGTTTCCAGTGATTTGGCCTGCGAGGATGGCCGGGCTGTTGGCTATCCATTTGCTGGTAATTCCCAGCACATTGTCTTGTAGTTGGAAGGTCTTCAAAAACCCGATCCAAGCCTGTAATACAGCGAGCACTATGGGTGGAAGGATAGCGAAAAGCATGGGTACACGCGGCGCTTTTGAGGAAACCAATAATAACCAAGCATACAGAGGCAACATCCAGAATGAATTAGTTATCCAGCCGGCGAGCACCAAACCCCAGGCTTTTAGAGGTTGTGCCGGCCCGAATGCAAGCGTCCATGGGTTTTGGTCTGCGGTCCAGATCATTAAGCCACCAATTACCATCATGATGACTTCAGTTGCTACTAGGAACACCCAGAAAATAAGTGGGATGACAAACATTGCAGAAAACAGCTTGGAGGTGATGGTAAGTGCATCAGATGCCGGCAAAGATTTCCAGAACAGAATGGATTTATCTTTACGGTCATCATATAGCGAGCCCAGCAGATAGAAAAAGATCACTACCGACATAACCATAAGAAAAAACCCGGACATTGCCATCATGCTTTGGGTCACTTGATAGCCGCGATCGACTTCCGATTGCAGTGCAAACATACGCATGGCTTCACGGAAAGTATAACCTTCGTTGTCGAAACGAACCTTGATAACCAGCCCCATCAACATGAATGCCACAGTGATTAGACCCAAGATTGCGGGAGTATTGCGAAAGGCTCCGCGGTTTTCCCAATATTCCCGGCGCATCAGTACTTTTAATTTAGTTATTGACCAGCTGGTATTCATTAATCTTCTCCCATAACAGCAACAAACAGGTCAGCAACATTAGGTGTGCGAACCTCACCCAGTGGTTCGAGCAACGCTGAGGCGATTCCCTGAAACAGAAAAATGTGTTTGCCGAAGAGAGTGCGCTCATTTAAAGGTTTTAGTTGCCTAGCAGCATCAACGGATTCCGGTGGCGCCATTAGTTCAAAATAACTTTGTTGAACTTCTTCCATGGTGCTGTTGAGGACGATTTTTCCGTCACGAATAAATATAAGATCACTGAGGATATGTTCAATTTCTTCGACTTGGTGGGTGGTGATAATAATAGTGCGCTCTTCATCAAAATAATCATTGAGTAAATTGGTGTAAAAAGTTTTACGATAAATAATATCAAGGCCCAAAGTGGGTTCGTCCAATACCAGTAATTTGGCATCAATAGACATTACTAGGGCAAGATGCAATTGCGCCACCATGCCTTTGGATAGTTGTTTGACTTTGCTATCCATGCGGATTTTGGTTTTGCTCAGTAACTGCGTGCATTTTTCCCGAGAAAAGCGGGTGTGTAAGCCTTCTACCAGATCAATAGCCTCACTGACCCTTATCCAGCGGGGCAAAACAGCGACATCTGCGATAAATGACACTTGTTCCATTAATTCGTCGCGGTCTTTGCGTGGGTCCAGCCCGAGAACTTTTAACTTACCAGAAAAAGTTGTGAGACCTAGAATAGCTTTTAAAAGAGTGGTTTTGCCGGCGCCGTTAGGACCAATCAGACCAATTATACGGCCGTTACCGATACCCAGGTTTACGTGGTCAACGGCATACTGACTGCCATATTTTTTACATAGATCTTGTGTGCTAATCACTGTATTCATGGGTTTGCTGGCCTATTTATTGGTTGCATTCTTTTTAAGGGGTTCAAGCAAACTGGCAGGGTCAATATCCAGCCGCTGCATACGCGCGAGGATATCTGGCCATATTTGACTGCGGAATTTTTCTCTTTCAGACAATAATAATTGCTTGCGAGCACCAGTTTTGACAAACATTCCAAGCCCACGGCGCTTTTCCACAATACCTTCATCAACTAGTAATTGGTAGGCTTTAGAGACCGTAATCGGGTTAATTTGCAGTTCAGCAGCTACTTGTCTAACCGAGGGCAGGGGATCTGCTTCATCCAATGAGCCTTCAAGTATCCGTTCGATGGTGCGCTCACAAAGTTGCCAGTAAATTGGCTGGTTTTCATTCCAGTTATGGGTCATTGATTTTATTTAGCCTCAGAACAAACGCAAAACGGCCCAGGGGTTGGTAGGCGCAGGCTTTTCGATGGTTACTACAGTTGCAGGTTCCATCACGCTGGTTTGCTGGTTTTCATGACAAGGTTGCAAGTGCACGATTTGTTGTGCAACAGGCAAATTTGCAGCATCGAGGTTCGTATCATTCGCTTGGGTGCTCCAAATAAGCAGCACTGCACTAAGGATTGCCATTGAGTGTGGAATCATGTTTAACTTTTTTGTGGCCATTCTTAACATAATCAATGTCCTTTTCTCTGTTGCGGTGTCATGTTGCTGTGTTATTTAGTAGTAGTGATGTAGTGAAGTATAACACCATAAATTGAATTGTGCAAATAAGTTTGTTGGTATAGACCAAAAAGTTATCAATATAGGCAAAAAATAGGCAAAAAAAACCCAGGTCAATAGCCCGGGTTTCGATACTGGGTTTGTTAAGCTAGGATCAAGCCATCCCAGAAATTAATCCCATAGCTTCTAACTTGAGAATAATTTCTTGAGCTGCCTGTTCCGGGCTCATATTAAGAGTATCAAGAACCACTTCGGCATGTTGTGGTACTTCATACGGGTCATCAATACCGGTGAACTGTTTGATTTCACCACGACGGGCTTTGGCATAGAGTCCTTTGCGATCGCGTTTTTCACATACTTCAATCGGGGTTGATATATGCACTTCAAGAAAGCCACCCAGAGGTTCAATTTCCGCTCTAATCTGGTCGCGGATATCGGCATACGGTGCGATGGGTGCACAGATGGCCACCCCGCTGTTTTTGGTGATTTCGCTGGCAACATAACCAATTCGCAAAACATTCAAGTTGCGGTGCTCGCGAGAGAAGCCTAATTCTGAAGATAGATTCTTGCGAACCACATCACCATCCAGCAAAGTCACCGGACGACCGCCCATTTCCAGCAGTTTAATCATCAAAACATTGGCAATGGTTGATTTTCCGGAACCAGAAAGCCCAGTGAAAAACACCGTAAAGCCCTGCTTGTGACGAGGCGGGTAGCGTAAACGCAGAGCTTCAACCACCTTAGGAAAGGTAAACCATTCTGGAATATCCAGGCCTTCATAAAGGCGGCGGCGCAATTCCGTGCCGCTGATATTGAGCACACTTTCGCCTTTAATAATTTCATCAACAGGCGCATACTGCGCGCGCTCTTCTACATAGACCATCATTTTGAACGGCACCATTTCTATGCCCAGCTCATCTTCGTGTTGAGAGAGCAGTTCTTGTGCATCAAACGCCCCATAAAACGGCTGGCCATTGCTATCATTACCAGGCCCGGCATGGTCGCGACCGACAATAAGGTGTGTACAACCGTAGTTTTTGCGAATAATGGCATGCCAGAGCGCTTCACGTGGGCCACCCATACGCATGGCCAATGGCAGCAGGCTTAGCTGGGTTGTTTGCTCGGGGTAATTTGGCAGCAGGGCTTCGTAACAACGCACCCGGGTAAGGTGGTCGATATCGCCGGGTTTGGTCATGCCAACCACGGGATGAATCAATAGATTCGCCTGAGTTTCGCGGGCGGCTCTAAAAGTCAACTCCTGATGCGCACGGTGCATTGGGTTACGGGTTTGGAAGGCAACCACGCGCTGCCAGCCCAGTTTTTCAAATAATTCACGCAGCTCAGTCGGGCAATGGCGTAGATGTTTGCAGTCATAATGTACAGGCGCCTGCAATCCCTTAACCTGACCACCAATATAAACCGGATGGCTATGTTGTTTGAGATAAGCTACTGCGGGATGTTTGCTATCCGTTGTACCATATACAGCCTGTGCTTCAGCATCCATGTCTGCTGTCCAGATGGATTCTGCAGTCATAGTGGCAATAGCAACGCCTTCAGGGTCTCTAAGTACGAACTCATCCCCAATATTGAGTTTTGCCGCAAAGGCTTCACTTACATCCAGGGTTACCGGTATGGGCCAGAGGCTACCATCCGTTAGGCGCATATCCGATAATACTGACTGATAATCTGTTTCGGTAAGGAAACCTTCCAATGGCGAGAAGCCGCCGTTCATGATTAATTCCAGATCGCAAATTTGGCGACTACTGAGATCCCAGTCGGATAGGGTACCGGCGTGGGCTTTAGCGGCCGTAAGCTCGGATTCAGGAATAAACAGGTTTTTTAACGGGCCGCCGTGGGCTGTGAAGTTTGAACTCATTTTATTGTCACCCGTAGGCGCTCCAGTAGTGAAATTGTGCCTATTTTTGTAGATAGGTGCAGATTAAATTTTAGCCGCTAATTATACTCTAAATTGAATAAATTCAGTACCTTTCTATGTGCTGCCGAAGGCGTAGACAATCATTATTTATACCCCAAGGGAACTGATGCCGATCTGCGTGTTCATATTCTCTGTGCAGGCTTGCTGAAATATATGGCGGGTCAAGTTTCAAGTATATTTATCATCTATTGTTGCCATCTGCGGGTTTAGAGGTGACAATAACAGCTGACATTAATGGAGTTTCAACAAATGAACAAATCAAAGATTTCTATGGGGCTAATCACCCTAGCTTTAGGAAGCGCACTTAGCGTATCAGTAACTGCCTCAGAACTGAAAACTGAAGCACAGCAGCTAAGCTATATTTTTGGCCTTGATATTGGTCGCACCTTAAAAACCCAGGGAATGGATGTGGACTTTAAAACCTTGTCGGCTGCCATTAAGACGGGTTTTGAAGGTGGTGAAACGCTGATGACTGAAGAAGAAATCAACACGGCCAGACAAGCTTTTATCACCCGTAAAACAGAAGAACAGAATGCCAAAGTAGCAGAAATAGCTACCTCGAATGCAGCCGAAGGGGCTGCGTTTTTAGTCGAGAATGGCAAGAAAGAGGGTGTTATCACTACAGCATCCGGTCTGCAATACCAGATAATGGAAGCCGGTAAAGGTGCTAAGCCTAAAGCTGAAGATACGGTTACAGTTCATTACCGTGGCACTACCCTTAATGGGCAGGAGTTTGATAGTTCATATAAGCGCAATGCACCAGCTTCGTTTCCACTTAACCGGGTTATCCCTGGTTGGACAGAAGGCGTACAGTTGATGCCTATTGGCAGCAAGTACAAATTCTTCATCCCGTCCGCCATGGCCTATGGTGAACAGGGCAGTCCGCCATCAATTATGCCAAATTCAACACTAATATTTGAAGTTGAACTGATTTCAATTGGTGATGCGGAGTAACGCTACATTGTATATCCCGGGTATTGATTATAATGCCCGGGATTTTCTATCCTAATTACTATTCTTTGATAACAGGCGTTTCAGGTGGTTAATCCGCAACGCATTCTGGTTACCGGTGGTGCCGGATTCCTTGGTTCCCGTCTCTGTGAGCACTTGCTTTCGCAAGGGCATAGTGTGACCTGCCTGGATAATTACTTTACCGGTTGCAAGCAAAACATTGAACCCCTGCTTAATCAGCCGAGTTTTGAAGTGATCTGTCACGATGTTACTCTGCCGCTGTCGCTAGAAATTGATCAGATATACAACCTTGCCTGCCCAGCATCTCCAGTTCACTATCAACATGATCCGGTGAAAACCACGCGTACATCAGTACTCGGGGCTATCAATATGCTGGATCTAGCACATCAAACCGGCGCACGAATCCTGCAAGCATCAACTTCTGAAGTCTACGGTGACCCTGCAGTACATCCCCAGCCTGAAGAATATTGGGGAAATGTTAATCCTATCGGAATCCGCGCTTGTTACGATGAGGGCAAACGCTGTGCAGAAACGCTGTTTTTCGATTATTACCGAGAATACGGGGTGGATATCAGTATTGCACGAATATTTAATACCTATGGCCCGGGTATGCAAATCAATGACGGCAGGGTAATTTCCAACTTTATTGTGCAGGCATTAAAAAACCAGCCGATCACTATCTATGGCGACGGCTCACAAACGCGCTCTTTCTGTTATCGGGACGATTTGATTGAAGGCTTGGTACGGCTGATGAACTCAAGCCTCACCGGACCGATTAACTTAGGCAACCCGAACCCCTTTAGCATGAACGAACTGGCAGAATTGGTGATTAAAATGACAGGCTCCCAATCAACCATCGAACACCATAACTTACCGGCTGACGACCCAAGCCAACGCCAGCCCGATATCCAGCGTGCCGTTGACGGCCTCAGCTGGAAAGCAGAAACCCCATTGCATGATGGCTTGTTGAAAACAATTGCCTATTTCAAGGGTAGGTTGGCTAACAATGACTGAGTCCTTACGCGATCAATTGCTCAAGGCTGGGTTGGCTAAACCTAAAGCTGCCCACAAACAACCGATTCGTCAGCGTAAAAAGCCTGTGAATAAGAAGCCTAGAGAATCATCGGATCTGGCACAAGCTTGGCAGGCGCGGGCGAAAGATGAAAAAGACAGTGCAAAAATGCGCAGTGATCTAAAGCAGGCGGAGCAGAAACGGCGGCGTGAAATGAATAATAAAATTGTACGCTTGCTCGATTCAGGCAAACAAAACAAAGACACTGCAGATATCAGCCGAAACTTTTCCCACTTTGGAAAAATTCGCAAAATCATGGTTGATAAACCCCAACTAGAGCAACTTAATTCCGGAAGTTTAGCCGTGGTTTACTTACGAGGTCGCTACTATTTAGTAGATACCGCTATCGCTGCTGAAGTTAAGAAAATGTCTCCGCAACATGTACCAGATTTACAGGGAAGTGAAAACCCAGAAGAATCCGACCACCCGGTGCCGGATGATTT
>QIKG01000172.1 GCA_003232965.1 Oceanospirillales bacterium | reverse complement strand
ATAGCCATAATGCTTATGGTTACCATGAGTTCCAGCAGCGTGAAGCCGATGAATGTTTTTTTAGGGTAGCGCTGAGCCATAACCTATTTTGGCGGCAGCAGGGCACAGTTAGTTAGAGACAAACACTGGTGATAACTGTAGGCGATTTGCTGGGTTTTAAGTCAGCAGTTTTCGCGTGCAGTTAGCCGCTGAATTTTTTCCTGGTATAAAAGGGTTGGTTTCCGCGCTAGTTTGTCCGCTATAGGGCAGCTTGTAAAGCAGTGTCTATTCGCGCTATGGCGGTCTCCAGATTTTCCATACTGGTTGCATAGGAAAGTCGCAGAAATCCAGGCGCACCAAAAGCGGTTCCGGGTACCATAGCTACACCGGCGCTTTCTAGTAACCATTCCGCCAACTCTACATCGTTGTTAATTCCAGGCAGGTCTTTGATGGTCTGAATAAACGAGGGTAGGGCATAGAAGGCGCCATCTGCCGGTTCACAGCTTACCCCGGGCAATTTGTTCAGGGCAGGAATCACCCGGTCATGGCGGCCTTTGAAAGCTTCACGCATCATCTCAATATAGTCTTGTGGACCACTTAGCGCAGCCACAGCCGCTGCTTGAGAAATAGAGCAGGGATTAGATGTGCTCTGGCCTTGTACCTTACGCATTTCTCTGATGATTCGCTCAGGGCCGGCGGCGTAACCAATGCGCCAACCGGTCATGGAATAGGCTTTAGAAACACCGTTCAGCGTGATGACTTGTTCGCGCAGGTCTGGGCAAACATTCAGTAATGTTAAGTACTCGCTTTCGCCCCAATAAATATGTTCGTAGATATCATCGCTGACTACAGCAATACGCGGGTGCCGACGGATAACCTCGCCCAGCGCCATAAGTTCGCTACGGCTATAGGCTTTACCCGTGGGGTTGCTGGGTGAATTAATAATCACTAAACGGGTTTTATCCGAAATAGCGCCTTCAAGTTGCCGCGCATTGATTTTAAATGACTGCTCTAGGGTGGTATTAATAATGACGGGAAAGCCATCCGCCAGCTTGACCATATCCGGGTAGGAAACCCAGTAGGGTGAAGGTATTATGACTTCATCGCCGGTGTTGATGATGGCCTGCATCAGGTTGTACAGGCATTGCTTGGCCCCGGCAGAAATCAGAATTTCATTAAGCTTGAATTCAAGTCGATTTTCGGATTTGAATTTATCCACCACAGCCTGGCGCAATTCGACGGTTCCACCAACCGCGGTATATTTGGTATCACCCCGTGCAATGGCTGCATAGGCCGCTTGTTTGATGTGCTCGGGTGTGTCGAAATCTGGCTCGCCGGCTGCCAGCGAGATGATGTCTTTTCCCTGTGCTTTTAATTCTCCAGCTTTTGCTGCAATGGCAAGGGTGGCTGAAGGTTTAACCTGGGCTACGCGGTGTGAAATTTCTATGCTCATAATGTCGATTTGTAAGATTTTACCAAGCAGTACGGTGTTGGCTTTATAATACTTCCTGAAGAAAAAATAGGTTTTTAATAATATTAATTTAGTGTATCAACTTCTGGTAGTATTTGCCTGTCTAAAACCATCAATTTTGAAAAGAATTTGCTTTCAATAGGAGACTTAAAATGACCCAGCCTGTGCATGTGGCTTGTCCGACCTGTAACGCCATTAATCGAATTCCTGCAGATAAAATGAGTGCTAAGCCCAGTTGCGGAAAATGCGGAAAACCGGTCTTCCCCGGCCACCCCATTGATTTGAATGCGGGTAATTTTATGCAGCATATCAATCGCAATGATATTCCCGTGGTTGTTGATTTTTGGGCACCCTGGTGTGGTCCTTGTAAAACCATGGCACCCTGGTATAGCGATGCCGCTGAAAAACTGGAACCCCGGGTTCGTTTCGCCAAGCTGAATACCGAAAATGAACAGGCTATTGGGGCTAAATTTAATGTCCGCAGTATTCCTACGCTTATCCTGTTTCGTAAGGGCAAGGAAATTGCCCGTAACGCGGGTGCCATGCAGTCTGCGCAAATTGTGAACTGGATTCAAGCGCAACTCTAAGCGCCATATAACGCCTGATGCCAAAGATGAAGCGACCATTCGAGCTAGTCTCGAAATACCAACCTGCAGGTGACCAGCCTGCGGCTATCAAGGGCCTTGTTGATGGTCTCAAGCAGGGTGCGCGTCATCAAACTTTACTTGGTGTGACTGGTTCGGGTAAAACCTACACTATTGCCAATGTTATTGAGCAGGTGCAACGGCCAACCTTGGTGATGGCACCAAATAAAACCCTGGCGGCTCAGCTTTACGGCGAATTTAAGAGTTATTTCCCCAATAATGCGGTGGAATATTTTGTTTCCTATTATGACTACTATCAGCCGGAAGCCTATGTTCCCTCCAGCGATACCTATATAGAAAAAGACGCTTCTATCAATGAGCATATCGAACAGATGCGTCTGTCTGCCACCCGTTCATTGCTGGAACGCCGGGATGTCATTATCGTGGCAACAGTCTCGGCGATTTATGGGCTGGGTGACCCGACCCAATATTTAAGTATGGTGCTGCCGTTAACTCGCGGGGCTCCGCTGGAGCAGCGCCAGGTACTCAGGCGGTTGGCTGAAATGCAATATGCGCGCAATGATTTTGAATTACGCCGTGGAACTTTTCGAGTGCGCGGTGATGTAATTGATATTTTCCCCGGTGACGAAGAAACTCGGGCTATTCGCTTAGAGTTGTTTGATGAGGTTGTTGAGAATGTAACCGCTTTTGACCCCCTTACTGGTGAGCTAATCGAGCGCATTGACTCGATAACTATCTATCCTAAATCTCATTATGTTACCCCTCGTCAGGTGGTTCTGGATGCCACCCATACCATCAGAGACGAACTGGGCGTGCGTCTTGAACAGTTGCGCGAACTGAATAAGTTGGTCGAGTTGCAACGGTTGGAACAGCGCACCCGGTATGACCTTGAAATGATGATGGAGCTGGGCTATTGCAACGGCATTGAAAACTATTCGCGGCATTTAACCGGCAGAGCGCCCGGGGAAGCACCGCCGACGCTATATGACTATCTTGCCGATGATGCTTTACTGGTGGTGGATGAAAGCCATGTAGCAGTTCCGCAAATTGGCGGCATGTACAAGGGCGACCGTTCGCGCAAGGAAAATCTGGTGATGTATGGTTTCCGGCTGCCTTCTGCGCTGGATAACAGGCCTTTGAAGTTTGAAGAGTGGGTAGATAGAGCGCCACAGGCAATTTATGTTTCAGCAACTCCACGGCCTTATGAAATTGAGCTTTCCGGGGAGCATGTGGTCGAGCAGGTGGTGCGCCCAACCGGCCTGATTGACCCGCAGATAGAAATTCGGCCGATTGCCACACAGGTTGATGACCTATTATCGGAAATTAATATCCGTGCTGTAAAGGGCGAGCGCATCTTAGTCACGACCCTGACCAAGCGCATGGCGGAGGATTTAACCGAGTACCTCGGCGAACATGGAGTAAAGGTTCGCTACCTGCACTCTGACATCGATACAGTCGAGCGGGTGGAAATTATCCGCGATCTTCGCCGCGGTGAGTTTGATGTGTTAATTGGCATTAATTTACTCCGCGAAGGGCTGGACATGCCGGAGGTATCATTGGTCGCGATTTTGGATGCCGATAAGGAGGGCTTTTTGCGTTCTGAGTCTGCCTTGATTCAGACCATTGGCCGGGTTGCTCGAAATGTTAAAGGCAGAGCTATTCTTTATGCCGATAAAATTACCGGTTCGATGCAACGGGCGATTGCAGAAACCGACCGGCGCCGGGAAAAACAAGTTGAGCACAATCTTAAACATGGTATTACCCCAACAAGCATCGTAAAACTTGTTGATGACATTATGGAAAGTGCCCACGCTGAAGATAACTGGAAACGCGAGCAGCGAAAAGTAGCAGAGTCACAACTGGACTATGATCTCAATGATCCCCTACAACTGGCTAAAGCGGTTGTCGAGCTGGAAGAAAAAATGTATCAGCACGCCGAAAACCTGGAGTTTGAAGAAGCGGCCAATGTTCGTGACCAGATACATCAGCTGAGAAATAAAGAATTTGGTATTGAGTAAAACCGGTTACCCGCAACTCGCCTGTTCAAGCTCTATATTCAAAATCTAAAGAGAAATATCGACCCACACCAGATGATGATCGGATGCATCGATCCAGCCCGCGCCTTGCTCATCAGCAGCAGGCCAGAAGACGCCACAGCGATGAATTAAAATTTGTTTCGCCGGGAGCACATAGTCCAGGCGTAAATTGCCTACTCTAGCAGGGTTGAACTTACCGGTGTCTGCGGCCGGGTTACCCTTATGCGTAAGATTTACCCCCGCCTGTTTATCACTGTCAATCACAGCGCCCTGACTTTGCGGAGTACAGTTATTATTGATTGCCCTGTGTTGGAGCAACTGCGCAATAGCCTGGTTTGTGCTGTCACCATCGAACGGATCGGCATTCAGGTCGCCGGCGATAACAAATAGACTGTTTTCTTCAAGGCCCCCGCTTACGCCTTTGTCATCAATTATCCAGGCGGATTTCTGCGCAGAAATATAGTCAGCAAATAAACGAATTTCATCATGGTTACGACGGCCATTGCGATCTTCCGGCCCATCAAAAACCGGTGGAGTAGGGTGGCTGGCTAACAAGTGCAAAGTGCTGCCATTAATTTGGATAGGTATATCCCAATGCGACTTTGAGGACAGGCGTAATACTGACCAGATATTTAGTGGAAACCAGGGCTTGTTGGTTTTTGGATTAATGGGCTGTAGCGCTGCTGGCATGCTGTTCCATCGCAGCTTCTGAAAAGCACGAATGGCCTTGGTGTCGATGGGGTAACGAGATAATACTTGCATGCCATATTGACCCGGGAAAAAACCAAAACCCCAGGCATCGGCAGGGCCACCAGTTTTGCCGTCACCACTCAGATCAAGACCACTGGCTATGCCGGTATTTACGGGTCCCGCATAGCTATAAGGATAAGTAATTGCCTGTTGATCAAATTGTGCTTGGGAGAGGTAGTTTTGCTGGAATAAGTCCACTAATTGCGTGCCCGACTGATAGTCGAATTCTGTTAGCAGTAGAATATCCGGCCGCTTGTGTTGAATGATTGCGGCGATTTTCTTAAATTTGAGGCTGCTTTGTAGAGATAATTGCTGTTCCAGATCGCCCGCGTTTTTCATGCCGCTGGCTATATTATAAGTCGCCACGCGGATTGATTGGCTTTCAGCTAAGGCCGAAAGCGTAAAGCTGAGAAGACAAACTATAACTATGGCGTGGCGCATTCTGGATCTATAGTTTGCTCGGGAAGCTGGAAGTTATCAGTGCCAAAAACGGCCTCAATTTGTTCCAGAGCAGGGCGTAGTTTTTGCCAATCGATTACCGCTTTTTTAGTGTCAAAATTGGCCACCCAATCACTCACTCCCGTGTAATAAATAGAGTATAGATTTAGGTTCAGGCGTTGGGCAGTTTCTTCATAAGCCGTCAGGTTATAAGTTTTGTCATCAATCACGATAATGGCTCGTGGTAACGGGTCACCGATTTTTGTTAATAGCTCCATTAGCATGTCACCTTTGTGCTGCCCGGCGAGCATATAAACCCCATCGCTATATAATAAAGGGCGTACTGCCGATTCCGGCTGGAACTCGCCGTAACCCGCGGGTGGCCCAGGAGCGGTGGCGCGGAAGTCCATTTGATTACGCCGTAACTCGCGCATGGTGGGCAGAACAAAGCTCCACCCGCGGGCAGTTTCGGCCATTACTTGTACACCTTGTTGCTGTAACTTTCTGACCACATCCGCCGCATCAGCTTGAGTTGGGCGCATTGAGCCGGAAAAAAACAAGGCTCCCTGACTCGCAAGGAGGTTTTCGACTAATCTGGGGTCACATTTATTGGCTTTTTGCAGGTTTTTCTGCCAGTCATACCACTGGTCGGCACCCACATCTGTTTTCATTGCCAGCAGTGTGTTGTCGATATCAAACACTACTAGAATTTCATCACTTCTCAAGGTTTCTTCTAGTTTGCGAACAATCTCAAAAGTCACTTTAAGATCGCTGGCCTCCACTCGATAATTGTCCGGTAAGCTGTTTAGTTGTGGTTTGCTGGCACAGGCAGTCAAAAACAAAGCAAGTGAAAATATAAAAAGATAAGCAAGGCGAAAGGTTGGCATTTTAGTTTTCCTAGATACTTTAATAAGTAGAGTTTAGCGTATTCGGGGTGTTATAGATCGGCATTTGCTATTTCGAGCGCAGCATTAGCGAGTGGCTCGACCATGGCGCCGATTTTAAGCGCTTGCGAGTTAGATGCATTTCCCAGCTCTGCACGCTTAGCCACTCCCTGACAAATTGCAGCCAGACGAAAATAGCTAAAAGCTAAATAAAATGACCAGTTTGGAATGCTACTAAATTCGTACTGCATGGATTGGCAGTAGGTGGCTATGTATTCTTTCTCTGTGGGTATATTCAGAGCCTCGCGATTCTTACCCATCAGGCCCGACATACCGCCGGCCGCTACCGGCATCCGCAAGCACATACAATGATAGGCAAGGTCAGCGAATGGGTGCCCAAGGGTAGAAAGCTCCCAGTCGAGCACTGCGATAATTTCGGCGCTGTTTGAATTGAACATCAAATTATCCAGCCGATAATCACCATGTACCAGGCTTATCTTAGCGTCATCTTCGGGCAACTCTTTTTCCAGCCAGGTGCTAAGCTGTGTCATGGCGTTAATCTTCTGGGTTTCTGAGGCTTGATATTGCCCCATCCAGCGATTTAATTGACGTGCAAAATAATTACCCGCTTTTCCGTAGTCGCTAAGACCAATAGCGCTATAGTCGACTTGATGCAGCAGCGCCAAATTTTTAATCATAGCTTGGTAGTATTCATGGCGCTTACTGTCATCGATCTCTGCTAGTGCTGCATCCCAGTAGATGCTGCCTTGTTTAAACTCCATTAAGTAAAACATGCTACCGATAATGCTTCGGTCTTCGCAAAGGTGAATCATCTTAGCTACTGGAATAGCGGTCGCTTGTAAGGCTTTTTGAACCCGAAACTCGCGATCAACAGCATGTGCTGATTTTAGAAGTTTCCCTGGTGGTTGGGCGCGCAGAACATATACAGCGTTGGCAGTTGTTAATTTATAAGTTGGGTTGGATTGCCCACCGTTGAATTTGCTTATTTCTTGCAAGCCATCAAATTGTGCAAACTGTTGGCTCAGGTAGTTTCCCAGAACCTTATTGTCGAGTTTACTTATCTTTAGCATGTTTAGCCCCAAGTGATCGCCCAAGCTGCATCATATGGACCTGGTCTGGGCCATCAGCCAGGCGCAAACTACGTTGTCCGGCAAACATTTGCGCGAGAAAAGTATCTTGACTCAGGCCGCTGGCGCCATGAATCTGAATAGCCCGATCAATCACATCAAGCGCCATGGAGGGGGCAATTATTTTAATCATGGCGATTAAATCTTTCGCCGCTTTGTTACCAACGGTATCCATTTTTTCGGCAGCTTTAAGGGTTAATAAACGGGCTTGTTCAATCTGACACGCCGAGCGGGCAATGTCTTCGCGAACTGATTGATTTTTAATCATAGGGCGACCAAAAATGACTCGTTCGTTAGCGCGTTTGCACATCATTTCCAAGGCTCTTTGAGCAGCCCCAACAGAGCGCATGCAATGATGAATACGACCGGGTCCTAGACGACCCTGGGCGATTTCAAAGCCCCGGCCTTCACCACCAATGAGGTTTTCTACAGGCACTCTTACATCACTAAATATTATTTCTGCATGGCCCTCAGGAGCGCCGTCATAGCCCATTACCTGCATTGGTCGTATTACCTTTAATCCAGCTGTGTTCTTTGGCACCAGCAACATAGACTGCTGTATATGGCGGTTTGCATTACTGGCATCTGTCTTGCCCATCACAATTAGAATTTCGCAGCTGTGACGACAGGCGCCGCTGATATAAAACTTGTGCCCATTGAGCACATATTCATCGCCATCGCGTTTAATCGAGGTTTCTATATTGGTGGCGTCACTGGAAGCAACAGCGGGTTCAGTCATAGCGAAAGCCGAGCGAATTTCACCCGCTAATAAGGGTTCCAACCAGCGTTTTTTCTGCATTTCACTGCCGTAGCGTGCCAGTACTTCCATATTGCCGGTATCGGGGGCTGAACAGTTGAATACTTCCGGAGCCCAATGACCCCGACCCATTAACTCAGCCAGGGGTGCATATTCCAAATTGCTCAGTCCGGGGCTGTGCTCAGCATATACCGGTGGCAAAAATAAATTCCATAGACCTTGAGCCTTAGCGGTGGCTTTCAGTTCATCCACAATAGCGGGTGTTTGCCAGCGGTTTTCTTCAAGTTGCTGATGGAAAGTAGCTTCGTTTGGATAAATGTATTCATCCATAAAGTCGCTAATCTGAGAGCGTAGTTTTTTAACTT
>QIKG01000130.1 GCA_003232965.1 Oceanospirillales bacterium | reverse complement strand
TACAATAAGTTTTACTATGAGGCCTTGGAGTCTATCTACCTATGATTACGAATGATGCGGTTTTATTTGGACTATTGGCGCTTATGCTGGGCGGTGTTTTCTATACCTCCACGAGTTCTAACACTTTCTGGAAAGGTTTTTACAAGTGGATACCGGCCTTGCTGGTTTGCTACTTCCTGCCTTCCCTTCTAAACACCTTCGGTCTGGTTGCCACAGAAGACTCCAAACTCTATTTTGTCGCCTCCCGCTATCTGCTGCCAGCCAGTTTAGTGTTATTAACCTTGAGCATAGACTTTAGACGGCTTATAGCACTGGGGCCAAAAGCATTAATTATGTTTTTCACTGGGACCGTAGGAATTGTAATTGGTGGGCCGATTGCAATACTGATAATGGCCTGGATTAACCCTGATATAGTCGGCGGTCAAGGACCGGATGCGGTCTGGCGTGGCTTGACTACCATTGCTGGCAGTTGGATTGGCGGTGGCGCGAATCAAGCGGCGATGAAAGAAATATATGGTGTCGGCGACCAGATGTTTTCGGTGATGGTGACAATCGATATTATTATTGCCAGCATCTGGATGGCAGTATTGCTGTTTTTTGCAGCTCGTGCGAAACAAATAGATGCCAAAAACGGCGCGGATACTAGTGCTATTGTTGAGTTACAACACACCGTTGAAGCCTTTCAGAAAAAACACTCGCGCAACCCAGAGTTGCGAGATTTTATGCTGATACTCGCCGTAGCTTTCGGGGTTGTCGGCCTTTCCCACTTCGGTGCAGACCAGCTTTCCGCTTATATTGGTGGTATTAGCGGCTTGGAAAATTCTAATTTAAGCAGTCACTTCTTTTGGTTGGTAGTGATTTCTACTACCAGTGGCATAGCGCTATCTTTCACCCGTGCGCGAAAATTTGAAGCTGTGGGCGCCTCAAAAATTGGCTCGATTTTTATCTATATTTTGGTGGCCACCATTGGTCTGAAGATGGACATAACCGCGATTGCCAATGCGCCTGCCATGTTTCTTGTAGGTGGTATCTGGATGCTGGTACATGCAAGCTTACTACTAATTATGGCGCGCTTGATTAAAGCACCGATATTCTTTCTGGCGGTGGGTTCACAAGCTAATGTGGGCGGGGCGGCATCCGCACCTATAGTGGCATCCGCCTTTCATCCATCACTAGCACCCGTTGGCGTATTGCTTGCGGTAGTCGGCTATGCGCTGGGTACTTATGCGGCGCTGTTGACTGGAACACTTATGCAGATGGTCGCGCCGTAACTTATTCCGGGGTTTTTCGAGATTTCTGACCAAAGTTGAAACCGGCGGTAATCACCCCGGCAGCAGCGCCAAGAATTTGGAACTCGATTAATACGCGCTTATACTTTAAACCAAAAGCTGGCACTATCGCGGGAGCCACACCTAAACCGTTGAGAGGGATCTTGTCTTCATAAGGTTCTTTATAACCGTGCAGCAAACCCCCGGTTAATTTGAAATAGGCCCAGTCTTTTTTAAATAATGACCATTGGCGACCGGCATAGAGGTACTGACTCTGTTGACCAAAGGAGTTGTCAAACCAGGCGAAGCCATACAGCCATTTGCTCTCGGTGGTGAATTCCAGATTCAGCATTTTAGAGTTATTCACATGCTCAGGATCCGGATCCCAGTGTTTGGTATACAGAGATGTTTGAAACCGCCATTCGGTAATTTCAAAGGCACTGACTGTAGGCGCAGACAGCAGTAATGCAGCACATAGCAGACTACTTCGAAAAATAGCTTTTCCGGAAAATATTTGCCAGAGGCTGGTATTTGATGGTTGTTTGCTTATCAATTTCATAAATTCGTTTAACACTATAGTTTTAACATAATGGGCTTTAACACGATGACTTCAATTTGCATTTTAAAATATTTAGCCTTCAATAGATAGAAAATGTTCTGTATTTGCACCGTGCTTGAAACGGTTTTCAGCCCAATTTGTCATCTGCCACATGGTATTGCGGGTCTTCCAAGCGGTTGACTTCAATCAGATCGCCGGCTTTATCTAATAACTGTATGCAGTCAGGTGACAGGTGGCGTAGGTGAAGCTTTTTGCCGCGCTTGATATAACGCACAGCCAGTGAGTCTATGGCTTCAATAGCAGAATGGTCGGTCACTCTGGAGTTTTGGAACTCAATAATCACATCTTTGGGGTCATCGGCAGGTGAGAACAGGTCGCGGAAATTTTTTACCGAACCAAAAAACAACGGCCCGTTGAGCTCGTAAACTTTAGAACCATGTTCATTAATGTAGGTTTTAACATGAATATGTTTGGCGTGTTGCCAGGCAAATGCCAGCGCTGATACGATAACCCCAACGATAACTGCAATCGCCAGATCAGTAGCCACCGTAACTGCTGAAACCAGCACTAGTACAAAGGCATCAGCGCGTGGAATTTTGTTAAAGATACGAAAACTGGACCACTCGAAGGTGCCCAATACCACCATAAACATAACACCCACCAGCGCGACCATCGGGATGCGCTCAATCAAGCCTGAGGCAAACAGAATAAAGGCGAGTAAAAACAATGCTGCAGAAATACCGGAAAGCCGGGTGCGACCACCGGAATTAATATTAATCATGCTCTGGCCGATCATCGCGCAGCCACCCATGCCGCCGAATAAACCCGTTGCCGTATTGGCAATACCTTGACCAATGCACTCACGATTACTGCTACCGACAGTATCGGTAACTTCATCAATCAGAGTTAGTGTCAGCAGGGACTCGATGAGGCCGATAGCAGCGAGGATGATGGCATAGGGGAAAATAATTTTCAGAGTATCCAGGTTGAATGCCACAGCCGGAATATGGAATTGCGGAAAACCGCCCTTAATGGATGCCAGATCACCAACCGTTTTAGTGTCCAGGTTCAGACCAACTACCAGCAGGGAGACCACCACAATAGCCGCCAGTGAGGAGGGAACAACCCGGGTAAACTTAGGTAAATAGTGAATAATCACCATGGTTAGAATCACCAAGCCGGAAAACAACAACAGTGGCGTTCCTGTCATCCACTGACTAACGCCATCGTTATCGAACTGAAAATGTTGTAACTGGGCAAGAAATATGACGATCGCCAGGCCATTTACAAAGCCCAGCATAACCGGGTAGGGCACAATGCGAATAAATTTACCTAGCCGTAGCACCCCAGCAGTGACTTGAAACAAACCGGTTAACACTACGGCTGCAAAGAGATACTCAACCCCATGCAGGGCAACTAGCGATACCATCACCACAGCCATAGCACCGGTTGCACCGGAAATCATTCCCGGTCGACCACCAAAAATGGCTGCCAGTAAGCCCACCATAAAAGCCGCATATAAACCAACCAAAGGTTGTACTCCGGCAACAAAGGCAAATGCCAGCGCTTCGGGTACCAGTGCGAGTGATACAGTAAGCCCAGAGAGAATATCGTTCTGCGCGCTGATGCGGTATTTTTTGAATCCGAGACGAAACATAGGGTTAGCTTACTTTCAATAGCTGAGAAAGGCGCGGATTATACCAGTTGTTTGGCTATTTTGTCCGATACACTATGGCTTTATTAATACAACATCCGACAACGGATTGTGCTTGGAATGGCTTTAAGATCAGCCAGTAAACCATTAAAATCGGCAGCTTCTATATCCATTACAACATAGCCTATGTTTTCGTTGGTTTGCAGGTACTGGGCGGAAATATTGACATTATTATCCGAAAAAACCTGATTAATTTGTTGTAAAACACCCGGTTCATTTTGATGGATATGCAAAATACGGTGGTTGCCGGCTTGATCGGGCATGGAAACTTCGGGAAAGTTAACTGCTGATAGACTGGTGCCATTATCGCTGTATTTCACCAGTTTTCCGGTAACTTCACGGGCGATATTTTGTTGTGCTTCCAGGGTGCTACCACCAATATGCGGGGTCAGTATGACATTATCCAGGCCGCATAACGGTGAGATGAACTGATCTGAATTAGATTTTGGTTCTATCGGGAATACATCAAGAGAAGCCCCGGCCAGGTGGCCTGATTTTATCGCCGCATGCAGGGCGTCAATTTGCACAACAGTTCCACGAGCCAGGTTAATTAAGAAACTACCCTTGCGCATTTTATTGAGCTCACCTGCACCGAACATTTCATGGGTGGCATCGGTTTGTGGTACATGCAGGGTAACGACATCACTCTCAGCTAGCAACTGGTCTAGGTTGTCCACAGGATTGGCATTGCCCATTGGCAGTTTGTCCGCGATATCATAATAAATAACTTGCATGCCAAGGCCTTCAGCCAAAACTCCAAGCTGCGAACCGATATGACCGTAACCAATAATGCCCAGAGTTTTCGCGCGTATTTCAGTGGATCCGGTAGCAGATTTTAACCATTCCCCACGGTGTGCGGCGGCATTTCGTTGTGGAATACCACGCATCATCATTATCATTTCACCAATTGCGAGTTCGGCAACGCTGCGGGTATTAGAAAAAGGTGCATTAAAGACCGGAATACCGGCGAGTTCTGCGGCGTCCAAATCTACCTGATTGATGCCGATACAGAAACACCCAATGGCTGCCAGTTTGTCGGCGGCCTGAATGACCTCCGCCGTAAGCTGGGTGCGCGAGCGAATGCCGATAAAATGCACACCTTTGAGGGCATCGGCGAGATCATCACCCGTAAGTGAATGAGTATATTCAGTGATATTGTTATACCCACGGGACTCAAGCGTTTTCCTGGCGATAGGGTGCAAGCCTTCGAGTAGAAGGATGTTTATCCGTGATTTATCCAGTGAATGGATTTTCCGGGTGGCGCTATTTTCTGGGCTTGTCATGATAGGATACACATCTTGAAAACGAGTTATCATTTTCACGCCATTGATGATATTGCGCAAGCCCAGTTTGTCACTTTTATGTCATTTAGGTGTCTTTTAAGGACAGTTTCTAGGTAATTAATTATGAACCATGTTGATAAAGCAGGAAATCCGCAAGCAAAATGAATCAGCTTGAACAATTACAGGCAGAATTACCCGATCTGGAAATCCATGCTGATGCCGGAAAACGGCATATTTATGCGCAGGACTGGACCCGCTTTCGACAACCCGATCCGCTAGCGATAGTTTTTCCCCGCAGTATAGAAGATGTACAGGCGCTGGTGAAACTGGCCAGGAAATTAAGCCTGCCATTGGTACCCTCAGGCGGTCGTACCGGGCTTTCAGGCGGCGCAGTAGCCAGCAATGGCGAATTGGTGGTGTCATTTGATAAAATGCGCCGAATTTCAGATTTTAATCCATTGGAAAACACGGTTCAGGTTGAAGCGGGCGTGGTAACTGCACAATTACAGGCTTTTGCTATTGAACAGGGGCTTTTTTACCCGGTTTCTTTTGCGGCAGAGGGTAGTTCCCAAATTGGCGGTAACATCGCCACCAATGCTGGAGGAATACGGGTGCTGCGCTATGGCCTGACACGGAACTGGGTAGAGGGTTTAACAGTAGTGACTGGCAGCGGGGAAGTGCTAGAGCTAAACCGCGGCTTGATTAAAAATGCCAGTGGTTATGATTTACGCCATTTGTTTGTGGGCAGTGAGGGCACTTTGGGTTTTATCCTAGCCGCCACTATGCGCTTATGTCAGCCGCCAGCTGAACAAACGGTCATGTTATTGGCCTGTGAATCAATGGATGCAGTGATGCAGTTGTTTACCTATTCTAAGAGTCGGCTTCAACTTTCTGCATTTGAGTTTTTCAGCGATAAAGCACTGACTAAGGTCTGTAAGCACCGTCAGTTAAAGCCACCACTAGAAACTCTAGCGCCTTATTATGTATTGTGTGAATTCGACAGCGATGATGAGGCCTCGATGGCAGTATTTGAACAGGGCTTTGAAGCCGGCTGGCTACTGGACGGAGTTATTAGCCAGTCTGGAGCCCAAATGGATGAGCTATGGCAATATCGTGAGGGGATATCCGAAAGTATAACCGCCTATACACCCTATAAAAATGATCTCTCGGTGCGTGTAGCTTTAGTCCCGGAATTTATGCGCGAGCTCGACTTGCTGGTAACAGAAAGGTACCCGGACTTTGAAGTCATCTGGTTCGGCCATATTGGCGATGGTAATCTGCATATGAATGTACTAAAACCAGAGACAATGGAAATCGATGACTTTGAACCGGCCTGTAAACTGGTTAGTACTCAAGTTTATGAGCTGGTGGAAAAATATGCTGGCAGTGTTTCAGCAGAACACGGCATTGGGCTGTTAAAACAGGCGGCTTTGAAGTACTCCCGTAGCGAGACAGAAATTCAGCTAATGCGCGATATCAAAAATACTTTTGATCCGGATAATATAATGAACCCTGGAAAATTATTTGCAAATGACCCATGAAGTAATCGAGTGTATGGCCCCACTTGAAGCCCGCGGCCGGCGTATTGACCAAATTGCGGTGGAACTATTCCCCGAGTACTCTCGTGCTCGTCTGCAAACCTGGTTGAAAAGTGGCGATTTATTAGTTAATGGCAAAAAGGTCAAGCCCAGCGGCAAACTTCTGGGTGGTGAGACCTTTATATTGACAGCCATCGCTGAACCGGTGAGCGAGGTTCACGCCGAAGCCATTGAGTTGGATATTATTTATGCCGATGATACGGTGATTGTTATCAATAAGCCGGTTGGTCTGGTTGTGCATCCGGGGGCTGGCAACTGGAGTGGCACACTACAGAATGCCTTGCTGCATTATGACCCCGAGTTGGCCGGTATTCCGCGAGCTGGAATTGTCCATCGTCTGGATAAGGATACCTCAGGTATTATGATGGTGGCGCGTAGTTTACAGGCACATAAAAAATTGGTCGATGCCTTACAGGCGCGCATTGTCAGCCGTGAATACCTGGCGCTTGCCGTGGGTGAGATGGTGGCGGGCGGTAGCGTTGATCAGCCTATTGGTCGGCACGCGAAAGATCGAAAACGCATGGCTGTAGTTGAAGGCGGCAAAGAAGCGATGACCCATTACCGGATAAACCGGCGCTATCAAGGCTTCACCCTATTGGATGTGAAGTTGGAAACCGGCCGTACCCATCAAATCCGTGTGCATATGGCCTACATACAGCATCCCTTGGTTGGTGATACGATTTATGGGGGTCGGCGGCGTACGCCCGCAGGTCTAACAGAAGAAACCCGCACAGCAGTGCAACAATTTTCACGCCAGGCATTGCATGCGCGCAGGCTAAGTTTTGAGCATCCTGGAAGCGGGGAAGAAGTCTCTTTTGAAGCCCCCTTACCGGCGGATCTTACCGGCTTGCTTAAACTGCTTCCAGACAAATAAATGCAGAAAATTATCCCGGACTGGCCGGTTGCAAATAATATTGTGGCTTTCACCAGCACTCGTCTCGGAGGTGTGTCCACTGCACCATGGGATAGTTTTAATCTTGGAATCAGCTGTGGGGATACCGCTAGAGCGGTAAAGTGTAATCGCAGCCTGCTTGTTGCATCCTTGCCAGCAGAGCCCTACTGGTTGGATCAAGTGCACGGTTCAGCTGTTGTCAAAGCCGCCCGTACCCCCAAAATACCTGTTGCCGATGCCAGTTGGAGTGACCAAGAGGCAACCGTATGTGCGGTACTGACAGCGGACTGTTTACCGGTTTTGCTGTGTACCGCCAACGGCTCACATTTTGCGGCTGTCCACTGTGGCTGGCGTTCGCTGGCAGCGGGTGTGTTAGAAAATACAATTGCGGCAATGGGGGTGGCACCTGAAGAATTATTGACCTGGTTCGGGCCGGCAATTTCAGCCAAGAATTACGAGGTCGGAGAACAGCTGTACTCAGCTTTTGTTGATATAACCCCTAGCGATAACACTACCTTTACTGCCACCCGAAAAGGCCATTGGCAGGCCGATTTAATCCAGCTGGCAAGGCTCCGTTTGCAGCGCTTGGGCGTCAATAAATTTTACGGTGGCCGTTGGTGTACTTATGCCGATGAACGGTTTTATTCCTATCGCCGGGATGGCGTTAGCGGACGGATGGTGAGTTTGGTATACAGAAAATAATTTAAAGATCCCGGCTCGGGAGCCGGGATGACATTCATAAAACAAATAAAAAGCTTAGACGTGCCGGGCTTGACCACTACCAAATGCTCACATCTTCAAGAATAAGAGTTTTTACTCTGACCCCAAATATTTCTTGACCCCAAATATTTTACTCTGACCCCAAATATTACCAAATATTACCCCAAATATTCTCTGACCCCAAATATTCCTCTGACCCCAAATATTCTCACAAATATTCTCACAAATATTCTCAAATATTCTCAAGTATTCTCAAATATTCTCAAATATTCTCAAATATTCTGCCAAATATTTTACTCTGACCCCAAATATTCCAAATATTCCCAAATATTCCCAAATATTCCAAATATTCCTGACCCCAAATATTCCAAATATTCTGACCCCAAATATTCCCAAATATTCTCTACCCTGTTCGGACTTTAATGCCAATGCCCTGTATTTCTTAATCTCTGCGCTATCCTACAACC
>QIKG01000134.1 GCA_003232965.1 Oceanospirillales bacterium | reverse complement strand
GATTTCCACATAGTAGCGATATCATACCTGTATCTGATTGTTGGGTGGGCATAAATGCCAACGAGCTTGGTGGTGGTTGGGGTTTTTCTTTGTTGGGAGCTTTACGCGTGGGCATGAATGCCCACCCTACCGGGGGTTCGTGGTGCTGGTGGGTTAAATTTTGGTAGGGTGGGCATTTATGCCCACGAGCGCTTGGGATGGCTAGGGCTTTCTTTGTTGAGAACTTTACTACGTATCAGAACCCCCGTTTATTCGATCAAGGGCGCAAATTGTACCGGAGATGGGTTAGAAACGCGCCTGTTAGAAGAAAAGACCTGGGCTGAGTACCCAGGCCTGATTCCCACAATCCCCAGATAGAGGCGCGATATGGTGTGCATGATATTGGTTTCACAGTGAAATGAAAAATATGAGTCGCACCCATATATGTCCATGGATGGACGGTAGTAGGGCAATGCAGGAGCAATTGCCGAGGTTCGGCGGTTATTTTTCGTTTTGCTGTGGAATCAATAGCGTGTGCAGCATCCGTGTTTCTATCTGGGGATTGTGGGATTTATCTAAAGGTTAAAGTGCCGTCGCTGCCAACCGAAAATGGCAAACATGGCGAGAATTAACAACAGCAACCCTAGTTTGCTATTTGTGGGAATGGTTGGAAATGGCAAAGTTGTACAACTTACCTGAACATCCACAACATTGGAGCCTGCCAGCACTCCGGCTCCACTGGTGACCATACAATCTTGAGCTGGCCTGAGCCCGGCAGTTGGTTTGATCTGGCCTTTACCCGCAGCAGTTGTTTGTGCTGCCCCATGCCCAATTTCAAACGATAACAACGATACTAGGTAGTTACTGCCATCCGGAATCGGGGTGTTGAAGTTGTACGGGCCGTTGCTGGTAAGAGTGAGATCATCAGTGCCGTTATTTTGCAAAACGATGATATTGTCCTGATTCAAACCAACGAGGTTGCCAGATACTGTGAAAGAGTCGGTAGTACAGCTCACCAGTACATCAGTCACATTAGCAGCTGCCATAGTGCCAGTCTCATTAGTAACTGCGCAGGTCTGACTAAGCCCAGTGGGGTTGCTCAACACACTAATTGAATAGTTTGCACCCCCCACCTGGGTTGCCGTAAAGACAAAGCTTCCATTTGCGGCAATACTGAGGTCATCACCCAAATTGTTTTGCAATACCAACCCATCACCGGCAAGGCCGGTAACTGACCCACCAATAGTATAGGGGCAACTTGAACCATCATCAGTAATGGTTAAGCTCAGCGGGCAGGTATCATCAGTGCCGTTGTCATCGGTAACTGTAAGTTGTAACTGCTGTACTCCCAGGTCAGCGCAACTGAAGGTATCCCGGTCCAAACTGTAAGTGTAGGGCGGCTCGCCAGGGCTTCCAGTGTAATAGTCTTCCGCATTAGCCACGACCTGCCCCTGAGCATCTAACGACAAAACACCATCCTGACATTCTGCAACCGGTCCAAATACTATTGCCAATTGACTACCCGGAACATCTGCAAACTCCATCTGGTATTGGGTTATCTCAGGATCATCTCCATACGGCCCGAGGTCGACGATTTTGATCGGCTCTGGCCATAAATCAGCGCTAAGCAACACTAGTGTAGCTTTGGGCAGCAAGGTCCTAGGTACACCCAGAACTTTTAACTGCGCACTGAGTACTTCACCTTCGAGAATGGGGCTTAGCATCAGATCAGTATCGTTCGTGAACTGATTTTCGCTCAGGCTATAGCTGGTATCAATATATAGCTGCCCTCCAGGATGAATAATCTCGTATTCATCACCCAACCTAACCCGTTTGCTAGTAACAGATTCAAACTCATTACTACCGGGGGCAGTTTCTATTTCTACTGTTTGACTAAAAGTAAGTATCGTTTCAAGGTTTGGTTCAAAGCGCAGATCCTTGGCGAAGTGAAAAACCGTGCCAATATCCAGGTCTAGGGCGCTAACAGACAATGACCAATAATCTACCAACGGCACTGGGGAAGGTACAGCCACCTTTTTACCAACCGCATAACCCGTACTTAAGGCAACCAAGCCATCTACATCTATATCAACCCGCAAAACATCCGGGTCTTTAAAGCCACTATTGAGTGCGCCAAATTCTATTCCGGTACGGCTACCCGCTATTAGTTGCTGAGAAATATGGCTGCTTACCGGAGGCTGGGTACTCTCATTGTATTCCCCTTGATAGACTGGGTCTACTCGCGCTGGAGTATCCATATCGAAGGTAGTGAGGCCCAGTTCAAGCAATACATCGCCGACTACTCCATTACCAAACAGGTTTTGAGTCAGCTCAAGTGGTGGATCAAACATACCAACACCCGGAACAGCCGGAAAACTAAACAAGTCTGGTGGCAGCAAGCCATCTGAAATCAAGCCTGCCATATCAAAGCCAAGTATATCCAGCCCCAGGCCACCTACACCGACAGAGAAATTCACAATAGGGGTTTCTTCGGCTATTTGTTCCAGCTCAGGTGTCGATGTATCTAGCATGTAGTAACCAAGATTATGTTCACCACCGCTGGTGGTATCCCATAAGGGTATCTCATCAACTTCTTGCTCCCAACCGAGGTCGCCAAGCTTAGGGTAAAACACCCTGACCGCAACAGTACTGTAGTTATTCATATAGTTGTCGTAAAACATTTCTACAGACGGGAACGTGCTAGACATGGACAGCTCGGTTGTTGGCTGATTCTGGTTAGTGCTTATTCGGTATCTACCTGGGGTTGCTGTAGTATTAATTTCCACAGTAACTGTGGCAGAGTAAGCCACATCTACGCTGCCCTCATCAACAATCATGCCGCCTGATACTCCAACTTGGTATTTGAAGTCGTAATCCAGCTCCATGCCCATATCAAAATCACCAGTACCGCGATCTACCAGTTCCAAACCTATACAAGCACCAACTTCATCAACCCCAGCTGTGGGGTTCCACTCCGATCCAGCCGGGCAGCTATAGCAACTACCAGTTACCAGGTCGAAAAATTCACCTGCATCACAGCCTTCCAAGGCTACATCGTCCTGAAAATCGGCAACAATATCATTAGTTGTAAAACAAACACCTGGAATATCAGCAGGGAACAAGGGGTTATGTTTATAGTCGGTAGCGCAGCTGGCGCATCTATTACTAATGGGGTCGTAAAACTCCCCCAATGGGCAAACAAAGTTTATATCGCCTTGTCTAGCAGCAGTGTCTGGCCTAAAGCAAACACCGGGGGTTGAAATAGCTAATAGTGGGTTATGCGTGTAGCCACCACTACAGTCATAACAGCTACCATTCAAGCCATCAAAACTATCACCTTCGCAGCCATAGGCATGTTCGTAGTCGGCAGTGTCGTTGATAAAACAAACGCCGGAAGTTCTAACTGATAACAGTGGGTTATGGCTATAGCCAGACGGGCAGCGCCAGCACCTAGTTTCTGCAAAAAACTCACCGGAGTCACAGCTGAGGGCACGCGTTGATGCATCTCTATATTCGCCAAGCAATCCCCCTCTATTACATACACCAAGTCCAACATACGAGAATCCGGATGAACAACGCGCGCAAGAGAGAATGTCAGTTCTCCATGGATACCCGGATGGACAACTCAGGCTTCCCGCATCATTAGCTGTGGTGTTGTTAGAACATACACCTGGCGTATTAACTGGTAGTAAGGGGTTGTGGTCTTCACCCGCACTACATGTGTAGCAGCCCTGTAACAGGGTATCGGGGAACTCTGCCCCCTCACAACCAATATCCTTATCCCAGTTGGCGGTGGTGTTGTCGGTACAAACTCCGGGGGTATCAACTGGTAATAGTGGGTTATGGTCATAACCTGAAGGGCAACCATAGCAACCTGAAAGCCCTGCATTTATGAACTGCCCTGTAGGGCAGAGAAACTGCGCCTCCCCCTCCAGTCTGGCGCGAGCAACCCGCCCAATTTGGAAACACACACCTTCAACATTCGCGGGCAGCAGTGGATTCTGTATATAGCCTTCCGGACAGCTATAGCAACCAGTGCCTATTTCAATACTTGGTGGGGTGAAGAAATCACCCAACTGGAAACCATCTATCACTACACTGGGGAATGTACCAGCAGCACAAATTAATATAGGTTCGCCCTGATAATCAGCAGTAGTTGCGCTAAGATCTACCCCGGTAACTGAATCCAAAACTCCGGTTTCAACAATATCAAACAGGTCTTCCTTGAAGGGGCTCAACTGTCTGCCACTTCCATCGGGGCCCCATAAGCTGGCGCCTTCAATGCTAAATTCAGTGTCTGTCTCTACCGAAAGCACATCCACACCGGCTAAGGCTGAGCTGGAAAGCAGCAGCAAAATAAGTGTGGTCTGCAGGGCAATTATAGAGGCGGATACAGACTGCCTCAAGTGCTGGATCATAGATTTTCTGAAAACAATCATAGCTTCTCCCGTGGCTCTAATTATTTGCAAAATATTTGTAAGCTTACTTTCTGAAATACCCGCACCATCTCTCTCAATCTGGAATGTATGACTGTATTTCCCCAATACCCCAAACGTTTGCAATCTCGATCTAAGCATTCTCTACCCCATAGCCGTTGGTTCTTTTCAAAGATAAGTAGACAATACAGTTTTTATAGCTAGGGTATTAGCATAAATGTAGCGCTGATTTGTACAAATGGTGCATTCAGCGGATAAACCCCAAATTTGATCTCAAGCTAGTTAGATTTAGAAAATTCTGATGGGGTGGTGTTATAAGTAAGTCGAAACATTCGGGAGAAATAAGAGATGCTTTCAAAGCCGGTGGCATAGGCCACTTCTGAAACCGACATTTGGGTTTCTTTTAGCAACCGAGCTGCCACCTGCATTCGTTGCTGGCGTAAGTATACAACCGGTGACATCTGGCAGCTTGACTGGCAGTTTCTATACAGTGAACTACGATCCATGGCTAGCAATTCTGCCAGTCGATTAACATTCAAGCTGGTATCATTTAGCTGCTCTAGGATTACCTGATCCAGGCGTTCAATAAAACTACTTTTCTTCGACTTTATAGCATTTACTTGAAACTCTGCCATCGCGGAAACCCGGATCAATTTGCGGCTGGCAATCAACCCTGCAACTCTGGCAATCAATTCTGAGGTATCAAAGGGCTTGGTTAAATAATCATCAGCACCGGCTTCAAGGCCTCCAACCGTATCGCGCTTGGTGGCCTTTGCGGTTAGCAATATTATGGGGATGGTAACGGTATCCGGGTTTTCGCGTAAAGCTAGGGTTAGCTCGATTCCGGTCATTTCCGGCATCATTACATCGGAGATAATCAAATCTGGCAATTTCTTTAGCGCAACTGCGACTCCTTCACGGCCATTTTCGGCCTCTAGAACCTTGTAACGGGTAGCTAACCTTAAGCCGAGAAAATGGCGTAACTCAGCGTTGTCATCCACTATCAAAATTGTGGTTATATCTTCTCCTTGCAGAGAATCAAACGGCTCTGTCGGGGCTTCACTAGCAACCTCTATATTGGTTCTAATAGTTATCCCATCCCGGTTCATTTCTACCTGGCTGAAGTGTTTACAATCGCGTAACAAACGCAGCCGGAAACAGGCTCCCTGCGCTGCTGCAAGTAACTCAACCTTACCGTGGTGGAGTCCCATCAGTTCCTTTACCAACGCCAGGCCAATACCGGTACCGGGCCATGTATGTTGTGATGCTGCTGCCCCTTGGAAGTAACGCTCGAAAATCTTCTCGCGCTGATCTGCGGGTATACCTTGGCCATTATCACTCACCAAAATATCTACCGCTTGCCTGCCCGGTTGCAATGTAAGTTTGATCTGCGAACCCTTGCCGCTGTATTTAATTGCATTAGAGATAAGGTTACTAATGCAGCGATCAAGCTGATCCTGATCAAACCAGAGCATAACCGGGTCATCAGCATTCTCAAGTAGCAGTGTTTGCTGCTGGCGTTGCAACCAGGGTTGAAAACGCTGGGCAATCCGCCGCAGCAAATCTGCCAAATCATATTCCGCCACCACCAAATCAAGTCGCCCGGCATCCAAACGATTGATATCCAGCACCTGCCCTATCAGCCCAAGCATTTTACGAGCATTGCGCAAGGCGATGGTAGTCAAACTCCGGATCTGATCATCCATACCCGCGCTGTGCGTCTTAATTGCTTCTTCCAGTGGTTCAATTGTGAGGGTTAAAGGAGTCCTAAATTCATGCGATACATTGGCAAAGAAACGATCTTTCAACTTCTGCGTCTGCTTGAGTTCGTTCACTTTGGATTGCACCTCAAGGGTTCTCTCCGCAACCATTTCCTGTAGCTGCGTATTTCTCTGTTGCAAGCGCGCAGTACGCAACCTTTGGCCCAGCCAGGTGGCTAACAGCAGAGCCGTAACCAGACCAACTGCATACATGAACCAGGCCAGTGGGCTCAGATACCAGGGCGGCAAAACACTAAACCTAAAATCTGGCAAGCTTTGTTCGCGCCCCCAGCCATCGCGCGCCTGTAGCTCAAATTGGTATTCACCACCTTGTAAGCGAGTAAAATCACGCCAGGTTTCCCGCTGCCAATCACTCCAATGATCAGAGCCACTCAAACGACTACGATAGAGGGTTTTATCCGGTAGTGAAAAATCACTCAAGGAAAATCGAATTCGGATTGAAGAAGATTCCGCAGCAAGCTGGGGGATCTGTGCCGAACCATAACCACCGTAGAGAATTTCACCACTGTCGAGATTGTTGACCTGGGAAATCCTTAAATTCCCAGCAATGGGTACCGCTGAAACTGTACCAGTTGCCAAAGCTGCCCCCAGTCGATACACACCTCCATCGGCCTGGCTGATCAGGACTGCCCCATCAGTAGTCTCAAAAAAACCAGTGGCACTTCTGAATGGCAGGGGCTTAGTTATTTGCTCGTCTGCCTGATAGCTGCCATCTGCTTGCTTCCTGGCGACTCCGGTATGGTTGCCAATACGGTACCAGAAATTACCCTTGCTATCTAACAACCAACGGAAGAAATCTTTCTCCGGAGTATGAAAAATCTCAGGGAATCCTGCAGCTGGCTGAAATTCCGGTTGCCGCTCGGGAATATAGTCAAAAAGACCATTGTCGGTACCAAAATATAACTTATCGGCCAGCATAAGGGGGTAAACATTGTTGTTCCCAAGACCATTGTCACCATCAAAAAGCGTTATCTTTGGTTGCGACTTTAGCTGCTCATTAGCCTCCAGCAAAAATAAACGCTGGTTAGAGGTGCCTGCCCAGAGATTATTTTGGGCATCAATTGCCAGATAAAGCAAGGGTTCATCAATACCGGGGACTCTTGTAGACTGCCAACCTCCCAGAAACTTTTCCAACCTATACAAACCTTCTGAAGTTGCCGCATATACCGTCAATTCGGAATTCTCTGAGGTGACTGGCACCTGTACCAGGTGAACTGCGAACATAGCTTTCTGTATGAGCTTGTCTATAGCTTCTGGCTCCAGTATGCCGGTTGGACTAATCGGAATACTAAAGATTCCACCGGTAGCCGCAACCAGAGCCTCCGCACCCAGATCGAGGACAGAATTACTTGGGTGGTTCCAGTTAGCTAAGGCCTTAAAAACCGGGCTGGCAAGTGCTTGTTCTGCCTCTACCAGCTGGTAAATCGAAAATGCTGCCAACATGGGTTCACCGCGCCAACCCTGCAGATCGGGGAAACCAATGTTTTGCTGTTTACTGCCATAGTCGCTATAAAGATGTGCAGGGAGCATTCGACTTACACCAGGCAGGCCAGAAAACCAGATGCCACCTTGGTTATCTTCGGAAATATCCAGCACAGTATCCAAGCCCGTTCCGTCTTTGCTCCCATAGCCTCTTAGCAACTTGAACTCCGGACTTAGAACAAACAGACCGCTACGGCGGCTACCCAGATAGTAATATCCATCACTGGCACGATAGCCAGTATAAATATCAACATCCTCACCAAAGTCTTCGGGGTTGATCACTTGGCTGGCTCCAGACTCTTGCCATAAATAAACCCCATGCTTAGCTGTAACTATAAGGCGTTGCCCTGCTGGGCTTTCGAGTATGTCGCGTACCTTTACCCCTGTCGGCAAACCGAGAATAGAAAATTTTTGGAAGGGTTGTGGATCAGCAAGCAATATTTCTACCGGCGGTTTCCCATCGGGAAATAATACTATATGACCCTGTAAATTAAACAACCTGCCAGCGCCAAGTCTGGGGCCGTTGATTTTCTGCAACGATTCACCGTTATAAACCAGCACCTGCTTATCGGTATTAAAAAATATATGCTCAGAGCTTGCGGTAATAGACCAAGTTTCCCCAAACAAAGCATCGGCGCCAGGATCCAATAATGAGGTAAAGGTCATTAGACCCTTTTCGTTAGCAGCATAATAACCAATGTCATTTACCGTACCCACATAAATGCGCCCATCATTCCATTCCAGCAAAGCTCTTACTCTGGATTGATTAGGCGTGGAATAACGCTGCCATTGCTCGCCATCCCATACCAGTAACCCATTGCCATTGCCGACTAAAATCCGACCATCCTGCGCCTGGCTTACTGCCCAGTTTTGTACATGGGCGTTAAAGTCATCGGGATCATAAGTTTGTGTAATTGGCAGGCCGACATCTTGGTATGAATCAGCAATTGGTTCATCAACCGTCAGGCCAAAAGCTGACAGTGTGAACAAGCTGAACGCTGTAAAAC
>QIKG01000034.1 GCA_003232965.1 Oceanospirillales bacterium | reverse complement strand
CCAGAACCACATAGGATTCGAAATACAAGATGCGTTCGATATCCCGCAAGGTCATATCCAACATCAAGCCAATGCGCGAAGGCAAAGATTTTAGGAACCAAATATGTGCTACCGGACTGGCAAGATCGATGTGCGCCATGCGCTCACGACGGACTTTAGTCAGGGTAACTTCGGTGCCACATTTTTCACAGACAACACCACGATGCTTCATCCGTTTGTATTTACCGCAGAGGCATTCGTAGTCTTTTATCGGACCGAAAATTGAAGCACAAAACAGACCATCCCGTTCCGGTTTAAAGGTTCGGTAGTTGATAGTTTCAGGCTTCTTAACTTCACCCCACGACCAGGAACGGATAAGTTCCGGTGGCGCAAGTCCAATACGGATTGCGTCGAAATCGGTGGGTTGTTGGCGCTGACGCCCATAGAGATTTTGGATCATGTCTCTCATATCGATTCTACTCCGTATCAGGATTGTTCAAGTTCAATGTTAATGCCGAGTGAATGAATTTCTTTCACCAACACATTGAAGGATTCAGGCATACCGGCGGACATTTGTAAATTACCGTCGACAATACTCTTATACATCTGGTTACGACCGGCAACATCATCAGATTTAACTGTCAACATTTCCTGCAGGGTATAAGCCGCACCATAAGCTTCCAGTGCCCAAACTTCCATTTCACCAAATCGCTGGCCACCAAACTGAGCTTTACCGCCCAGTGGTTGCTGGGTTACCAGACTGTAGGGACCAGTTGAGCGGGCATGCATTTTGTCGTCAACCAAGTGGTTCAGTTTCAACATATACATATAACCAACAGTAACCTGGCGATCGAATGCATCACCGGTACGACCGTTATACAAGGTCATTTGACCTGAGCGATCGAGGCCGGCCATTTCCAGCAGATCTTTAATGCTTTCTTCAGCAGCACCATCAAATACCGGTGTTGCCATGGGTACACCACCACGAAGGTTGTCGGCCATTTCCAGAACTTCTTCATCGCTGAAGTCCTTGAGGTTAACCCGGCCTTTGAGGTCGCTGTTGTAAATATCGCTGAGGAATTTACGCAGCTTGGCGATACTGGCTTTAGCATCAAGCATTTCAGCGATGCGTTCGCCTAGTCCTTTTGCTGCCAGTCCCAAGTGAGTTTCCAGCACCTGTCCGATGTTCATTCGGGAGGGTACACCCAGTGGGTTCAAAACGATATCTACAGGTACGCCGTGTTCATCAAATGGCATATCTTCTTCAGGTACGATCATAGAAATCACACCTTTATTACCGTGACGGCCCGCCATTTTGTCACCTGGCTGGATCCGGCGTTTAACTGCCAGATAAACCTTAACCATTTTCAACACGCCTGGCGCTAAGTCATCACCTTGGGTAATTTTACGCTGTTTTTCTTGGAATCTAGCATCAAAGGCTTCTTTCTGGGTCTTGATCTGTTCTTCAAGCTGTTCCACTAATTCCTGTACAGATTCAGCGTGCATGCGAATTTTGAACCAGTCTTCCTTCGCCAGATCATCCAGATAAGCTTTAGTAACCTTACTGCCTTTTTTCAAACCGGAAGGTCCTTTATCAGCAACCTTGCCTATAATGGCGTTATGCAGGCGGTGATAAATACCACCTTCAACAATCATCATCTGGTCTTTCAGGTCTTTACGCACCTGATCCAGCTGTTCGTTTTCTATCCGCAGTGCGCGTTCGTCTTTCTCGATACCGTCGCGGGTGAAAACTTGAACATCGATAACTGTACCGTCCATACCGGATGGCACACGCAAGGATGTATCTTTCACATCTGATGCTTTTTCACCAAAGATTGCCCGTAGCAGTTTTTCTTCCGGTGTCAGCTGGGTCTCGCCTTTAGGAGTTACCTTGCCGACTAAAATATCGCCGCCTTTAACTTCAGCACCGATAAATACAATACCGGACTCGTCCAGATTGACTAGATTATGCTCACCGACATTAGGTATATCCGCAGTAATTTCTTCTGAGCCAAGTTTTGTATCACGGGCTACTGAAGTCTTTTCTTCAATATGGATGGTTGTGTAACGATCTTCTTTAACCACTCGTTCTGAGATTAGAATGGAATCCTCAAAGTTATAGCCATTCCAGGGCATAAATGCGACGCGCATGTTCTGTCCCAAAGCCAACTCACCTAAATCGGTTGAAGGACCATCTGCCATAATATCGCCGGCAACAATAACATCACCAACTTTTACTAACGGGCGTTGGTTCATACAGGTATTTTGATTTGACCGTTGATACTTGGTCAGGTTATAAATATCTACACCCGGATCACCAACCAACACTTCCTTTTCATTGGCGCGAACTACAATACGGCTGGCATCGACCTGGTCGATAATTCCGCCGCGTTTAGCCACTACAGTTACCCCAGAATCGATAGCAACTGTGCGTTCCATGCCGGTTCCAACCAAAGGCTTATCGGCCCGCAGCGTAGGTACAGCCTGGCGTTGCATATTCGAACCCATCAAGGCACGGTTAGCATCATCATGCTCAAGGAATGGTACTAATGATGCCGCTACAGATACAATCTGCTTGGGAGAAACATCCATATAGGAAACTTCTTCCGCTGATTTCAGGGTGAATTCTCCCTGATAACGACAGGAGATAAATTCTTCAATAAATTTATTATCTTTATCGAGCTCGGCATTCGCCTGGGAAATTACAAAGGCACCTTCATCAATAGCTGATAAATATTCGACATCTTCGGTGACTTTACCGTTGACAACTTTACGATAAGGAGTTTCCAGGAAGCCGTAATCATTGGTACGCGCATAAACGGCCAGTGAGTTAATCAAACCAATGTTCGGTCCTTCAGGTGTTTCAATAGGACAAACACGACCATAATGGGTAGCATGCACATCGCGGACTTCAAAGCCGGCGCGTTCACGCGTCAAACCACCTGGGCCCAGAGCAGAAATACGCCGCTTATGGGTAACTTCCGAGAGCGGGTTGTTCTGATCCATAAACTGGCTTAGCTGTGATGAACCAAAGAATTCTTTAACGGCAGCAGCAATCGGCTTAGCGTTGATTAAATCCTGTGGCGATAAGTCTTCACTTTCTGCCACCGAAAGGCGTTCGCGTACTGCGCGCTCGACCCTTACCAGACCGATGCGGAATACATTTTCTGCCATTTCACCAACGGAACGAACTCGACGGTTACCCAAGTGATCGATATCATCAACCGAGCCTTTACCGTTGCGAATATCGATAAGAATTTTCAGCACTGCCAAAATATCATCTTTATCCAACACCGATGAACCGACAATTTCTTCGCGGCCAACACGACGGTTGAACTTCATCCGCCCTACTACCGACAAATCGTAACGGTCTTCGGAGAAGAACAGATTTTTAAACAGGTTTTGCGCCGCATCTTTAGTTGGCGGCTCACCGGGACGCATCATCCGGTAAATTTCAACCAGCGCTTCCAGTTCGGTGTGTGATGGGTCTACCCGCAAGGTATTGGAAATATACGGACCCTGATCAAAATCGTTGTAATAAAGAATTTCAAACTTCTTGACGCCAGCTTCGCGTAGCTCAAGCAGCAGTTCTTCGGTAATTTCCGCATTCGCTTTCGCGGTTAGCTCACCACTTTCTTTATCAACAATGTTTTTAGCAATCGCTTTACCGATCAGGTATTCATCGCCAACATCGAGTACTTTAACACCCGCTTTTTCAACCAGCTTGACATCGCGCACGGTAATTCGTTTACCCTCAGCGACAATAACAGTACCTTTTTTGTTTTTTATATCCGATTCAGCCATTTCACCACGCAGGCGTGACGGAATCAGGTCTATTCTGGCATCGCCCTTGCGTAAGGTAACACTGGTTGTTTCAAAGAAAAAGTCCAGAATCTCTTCATCGTCCATACCCATGGCACGCAAAAGAATAGTAACTGGCAATTTACGACGCCGATCGATACGCGTAAATACGCCGTCTTTCGGGTCGAATTCAAAGTCCAACCAAGAACCGCGATAAGGAATAACACGAGCTGAAAACAGGAGCTTACCACTGGAGTGGGTTTTGCCCTTGTCGTGATCGAAAAACACGCCCGGTGAACGATGCATCTGCGATACGATAACCCGCTCGGTACCATTAATAATAAATGTACCGTTATTGGTCATCAACGGCAGATCGCCAAGATATACATCCTGCTCTTTTACATACTTAACCGTTTTATTTTTATTTTCTTTATCACGGATAACCAGGCGCACTTTAGCCCGCAGCGGAGCACCATAAGACATACCACGAAGCTTACACTCACGCTCGTCAAAGGCTGGCTTGCCTAATTTGTAGTCCACATATTCGAGTGCAGCACTACCTGTAAATGATTCTATCGGAAAGACGGAATTTAAAGCTCCATGCAAACCACGATCACGGCGGTCGTCCAGCGATATATCCGTTTGCAAGAACTGTTCGTAGGACTTAATTTGCATCTGCAACAGATAGGGCACATCCCATGCCTGTTTGCTTTTGCCAAAATCTTTGCGTATACGCTTTTTCTCGGTGAAAGAATAGCTCATCATCAGTACCCGTCCTGCTTGCAACAAACCGGCTTGTTGCTGTACATTAAAATAAGTTCGCGATCAATCCGGATTGACCGCTCAGATATACCTCGGCATACCTTTGAACTTTCAGTAGCCGAGACTTACTCGGTTACTTTGTTCGGCAGATACATTGCCCTGCCTGGACCCTACGGCCCGAATCTTGTGGGTTTCAGCAGCTAACTAAGCCTGCGTTTCCCGGGAAAATCAGCGTAAATATACTCAGTGATTTTTCTTGATTTTCCTTTTGCGCTAAACGCAGGAAAGGGCCGGGGATATTATCCCCAGCCCGTCCTCGATTACGCAGTTATGCAATCAAACTCGATTACCAAACTCGATTACTTAACTTCTGCAACTGCACCAGCTTCTTCAAGCTGTTTAACAATATCGGCAGCTTCATCTTTGCTGACGCCTTCTTTGATTGCTGCAGGAGCAGATTCAACCAAGTCTTTCGCTTCTTTCAGACCAAGGCCTGTCATGCCGCGAACAGCTTTAATAACAGCAACTTTACTGCTGCCGAAGCTAGTCATCATTACATCAAATTCAGTCTGCTCTTCAGCAGCAGCCGCGTCGCCGCCGCCTGCAGCTGCAGCTACAGCTACTGGAGCTGCTGCAGTTACACCAAATTTTTCTTCCATTGCTTCGATGAGGTCTACAACCTCCATAACACTCATGCTGGAAATAGTATCCAGAATATCTTCTTTTGAAACGGCCATTGTCGTCTCTCCATTTAGTACGGCTCCGCTAAGCGGGCCTTAAAGTTTAAAAATAAATTACAAAATTAGGCAGCTTGCTTACTGTCCCGAACCGCGTCAACAGTCCGCACCAACTTGGTATGTGGTGCAGCCAGTGTACGCACGAATTTCTCGATTGGAGCCTTCATAGTTCCCAGCAAAATAGCCAGCGCTTGATCGCGCGTAGGCATGCTTGCCAGACGGTCTAAAGCCGAAGCATCCAGTAACTCGCCACCGACAGAAACTAATTTAGTAACCAGTTTGTCATTGGTCTTGGAAAATTCCTTGACCAGGCGAGCTGCGGAGCCCGGGTCATCCATCGAAAATGCAAACAGGAGTGGTCCTGTCAGTTTTTCGGAGATGCACTCAAAATCGGTACCTTCAACGGCTCGGCGTACAAGAGTATTTTTGGCTACCTTGAGATAAACCCCTTCTTCACGAGCTTTAACTCGTAATTCAGTGATTTCCTCAACGGTAATACCGCGATACTCAGCAGCCACAGCAGCCAATGCGACCTGTGCCTTTTCGGACACTTCGGCAACGACTGCTTTTTTCTGCTCTAGATTTAGCGCCATTTGATACCTCCATAGGTCTTTGGATTTAGTGCGAGCACTATTCCGCAAACTTAGGTGTAACGGACAGGTCACCCTGTCCAAACTCGGAGTTAAAATAACTCCACCTAGGATTGGCCGTTCCTCAAATGAGGTTGGGCGTCACCATCTGCGCAGGATGGGCCGTGAAGCCTTTTAAGCCGTTACTTATGTAAACGCAACAGCTCCTGCGGTCTTTGACGATCCCGCAAATGCGGGTCGCCCAATCTGTAGCCGGTTATACCGATTTCTATATCTATATATCTATATAGCTATAGCCAACTACAAATATTCTTATATCTTTACTTAGTTTCTATACTGCTGGAATCAACATTTACGCCAGGACCCATGGTCGTGGAGATAGCAACTTTCTGCAGATAAATACCTTTAGCTGAAGCCGGTTTGGCTTTAATTAAATCTTTAACCAGCGCCGACAGGTTTTCTGCCAGTGCTTTAACCTCAAAATCAGCTTTACCGATAGTGCTATGGATAATGCCGGCTTTATCTGTGCGATAACGCACCTGGCCTGCTTTAGCATTTCTCACAGCAGTTTCTACATCTGGTGAAACCGTGCCGACTTTAGGATTTGGCATCAAACCACGCGGGCCAAGGATCTGCCCGAGCTTACCAACTACACGCATAGCATCTGGGGTGGCAATAACCACATCAAAATCCATATCGCCGCCTTTTATTTGGTCGTGAAGATCATCCATTCCGACGATATCTGCACCAGCTGCTTTGGCTTTTTCGACATTATCACCTTGGGTAAACACCGCTACGCGAACGGTTTGACCGGTGCCATTTGGCAACACAGTTGCACTGCGAACTACTTGGTCAGATTTACGCGGGTCAACACCGAGGCGAATTGCCACATCGATTGACTCGTTGAATTTTACTTTGCTGTTATCTTTAATCAGCTGCAGTGCTTCTGCCAGATCATAAGATTTATCGAAATCAATATTTTCACGCGCTGCACGAATTCTTTTACTTAACTTAGCCATGACTTAAGCCTCCACATCCAGGCCCATACTACGGGCCGTACCAGCGATAGTCCGCACGGCAGCATCCATACTGGCTGCTGTCAGGTCCGGTTCTTTGGTATTTACAATTTCTTCCAACTGCGCGCGGGTTACCTTACCCACTTTCTTGGTATTTGGTTCGCCACTGCCTTTAGGAATACCGGCTGCCTTACGCAGCAATACTGATGCTGGCGGGGTTTTGGTAATAAAGGTAAAGCTGCGATCACCATAAACGGTAATAACAACAGGAATTGGCAAGCCGCTTTCCATACTTTGAGTTTTGGAATTAAACGCCTTACAAAACTCCATGATGTTAACACCATGCTGACCCAGTGCAGGACCAACCGGAGGACTCGGGTTTGCCTGGCCAGCAGGCACCTGAAGCTTGATATATGCTTCTACTTTCTTCGCCATTTTCTTCTCCTTGCGGGTACAAACGCTTGTTTAATCAAGCTCCCCGGGGTTATATAAAAACTTCTTAAATTAATTTAAACTGGTTTATCAAGCCTTTTCAACCTGATGGAAATCAAGATCCACCGGTGTTGAACGACCAAAAATCAGCACAGCTACCCGCAGGCGGCTCTTGTCGTAATCTACGCTTTCAACGCTACCGTTAAAGTCGTTAAACGGCCCATCAGTAACCCGAACCATTTCACCAGGTTCGAACATAACCTTAGGCCGCGGCTTATCGCTGCTGTCCTGAACCCTATTTAATATAGCTTCGGCCTCAGCACTGGTAATTGGCGCCGGATTTTCTTTGGTGCCTCCGATAAAACCAAGCACCTTGGGAACATCTTTAACCAAATGCCAGGAGGCATCATTCATTTCCATTTCCACCAGCACATAACCAGGGAAAAACTTACGCTCTGAACGACGCTTCTGTCCGCCACGCATTTCGACGATTTCTTCAGTTGGCACCAGCACCTGGCCAAAGTAATCTTCCATACTTTCGCGTTTTATGCGTTCATCCAGGGCGCGCATAACAGACTTCTCGTAGCCCGAATAAGCATGCACAACATACCAGCGTTTAGTCATCTAAAACTCCTGTTAGCGATACCGGCCTTAGGCTAGTAACATCCGTACCAGCCAACCTATTGCCATGTCGATAAAAAACAGCATAATTGAAACAATAATGGTGACAATAATAACCATAATGGTCGTTTGCACAGTTTCTGTGCGCGTCGGCCAGACTACTTTGCGGCGCTCAATATCTGCTTCTTTGAAAAAGCGAAATAGAGTCATACCTTTTTCAGTGAAACGAGCAATAAACATCGCTATTCCAACTGCAAGCAATAAGCCGACAGAGCGGACAACTGTTATTGCCTGGCTCTCAAAGTAATAAAAACCAACAATACCGCCGATCAGCACCAGTACTGATAACATCAGTAGTAAAGTATCACCTACCGAGCTTGAACTTGTTTCGGGTTTAGTTGCCATTTTCTATCCTATATTTCCTTTTATTCCTGTGGCCACCACAGCTAAATAAGTGGCAGGCGAGGAGGGACTCGAACCCACAACCTGCGGTTTTGGAGACCGCTGCTCTGCCAATTGAGCTACTCGCCTAAATTTTAATTGCCCGGTTAAGCCAATATTTCATCACCGGGTATATTCAACTATTACCTATTTAATTAACTATCTAATTACTTATTTATTACATACATTCTATGCAAAAGGCTCAGACTACAAAGCTGGCGCACCTTACGGCTGCCAGCTTGCAGCAAAACCCATTGAAACTAATGGTGTTTTTACCTTAAGCGAGAATCTTCGCTACAACACCAGCACCTACGGTACGACCACCCTCACGGATAGCAAAGCGCAGACCTTCTTCCATCGCGATTGGG
>QIKG01000282.1 GCA_003232965.1 Oceanospirillales bacterium | reverse complement strand
AAGGATAAACTTTTAATTCATCGGCATAGTTTTCTTTCAACCAGTTAAAACGAGCGGGGGGAATGGTTTCCGTCATGTGCAGTTCGCCGGCACGGAAGCGGTTTAACTCTGTGTTTGGGTTCGGAATGGGAATATACTCGATCCGTTCAAGTGCCACACTTTCACGACTATGAAAATGCGGATTACGGATTAACACCAAACGATCATTTGGTGTCCAGGAGGCTAAGGAATAGGCGCCATTAAAGGGCCCGCTGCGCTGATCAGCCTTAGCTCCTGCCTCAGATTTTCCCGCTAACGGGTAGGTCAGCGGGTGTGCCAGCAGCCAGTTTAACCAGGGCAATTTTCGATTGAGTCGGATTTCCAGAGTGTATTCATCCAACGCGCGAATGCCCAGGCTGTCGGGGGTTTGCTTGCCCTGACGGATAGCCAGAGCGTTGACCACCGGGTCTAATAGCACTGCATTCGCTGCTGCCGTTGTTGGAGTCACCGCGCGCTGCCAGCCGCGAACAAAATCTGCCGCTCTTAGCGGTGAACCATCAGACCAGTTCAAGTTTTGCTTTAAGTGAACAATAGCCAACCGATCATCCGCCTGCATATCAATGGATTTCGCCACACCATATACCGGTTGCCCCGCCGCCGAGAGGGTCATCAAGCCTTCTCGAATATCCCGAAGCACATTCAGTGCCGATACCCCTTGGGCTAAATGGATGTCGAGGGAATCCGGTTCCGGGCCAAGACCACGCACCAGCTTTTCGCCAGCGGACACACTGAAATTCAGCAGTAGTAGGATAACTAAGAATGGCAAGCGCATCAGATTAAATTTTTTCTTCATGAATTGGAATGATGTATCCTAGTGTACATCTGAATTACATACCAAAGAGAATCAACTTGGACAAAAATCAGCCTATTAGTGATCAACGTATCTTCACAGCCTACCTGGAATCCGGAAACAAGCCAAAATCCGATTGGCGGATGGGTACCGAACACGAAAAATTTGGTTTTACCCGTGATGATTTAAAACCACTGGCCTATGCTGGTTCGCGTGGAATAAAAGTTGTTCTGGAAGGGCTTTCCGGAAGGGGCTGGAATCCAGTCTACGAGGAAGGCAACATCATTGCCCTGATGATGGATGATGGTTGCTCAATCACGCTTGAGCCGGGCGGGCAGTTGGAGCTTTCCGGCGGCCTGCTGGATGATATCCACGCTACCTGCCAGGAAGTTAGCGCCCACCTTGAGCATGTTCGCTCGGTTTGCGAGCCACTTGATATTGGTTTCCTGGGCATGGGTTTTCAGCCTAAATGGGGCCGAGAAGATATTTCTTGGATGCCCAAAGGCCGTTATCAAATTATGCGTGATTATATGCCTAAGCGCGGTAATCTTGGTATCGACATGATGAAACGGACCTGCACCGTGCAGGTGAACCTGGACTATTCATCCGAGGCTGATATGGTGCAAAAATTTCGCACATCCTTGGCCTTGCAGCCGATAGCCACTGCCTTATTCGCGAATTCACCCTTTGTAGATGGCAAAGACAGCGGCTATCAAAGTTACCGCGCGCATATCTGGACCGATACCGACCCGGATCGCACCGGCACTCTGCCGTTTATATTCGAGTCCGGCATGGGGTTTGAGCGCTATGTAGACTATATGCTGGATGTGCCGATGTATTTTGTTTACCGCAACGGCATCTACCTTGATGCGTCAGGTTTGTCCTTCCGCGATTTCCTGCAGGGTAAATTGTCGATTTTACCTGGCGAACTACCCACCATTCGCGACTGGGAAGACCACATGACCACGGCTTTTCCGGAAGTGCGACTGAAAAAATTCCTCGAAATGCGCGGTGCCGATGGCGGTCCCTGGCGCCGACTGTGCGCGCTACCGGCCTTCTGGGTTGGTTTGTTGTATGACCAGCACTGTCTAGATGCCGCCTGGGATCTCTGTCGTGACTGGACCACTCAGGATCATGTCGATATGCGCCTGATGGTTGCAAAGCGTGGTTTAGAAGCAGAGTTTAAGGGTCGCATAATTGCTGATATTGCCAAAGATGTACTGGCAATAGCACATCAGGGTTTAACTTCTCGCGCGCGCCTGAATGCCATTGGTGATAACGAAGCCGGCTTTCTTGAGCCCCTGCAAATTACTGCTGACACTCGGATTTCACCAGCAGAACGAAAGCGGCGACTCTTTCATTCCGACTGGAATGAATCGGTTGACCCGGTTTTTGAGGAATGTGCCTATTAAATCTAGCGTTTAAAGTCATTTTTTTGATTTTACAATTGCTAGACTGGAACTCTCGCAGAGGCGCAGAGAACACAAAGCCCCCCTAGATTAAAATGGTGGCTATATTTGCTGCTCGGTGCGGTTGCTATCAGTAGGCGACATCGGGGAGAGAATAGGGGACAGGTATCATCCACCATAAGCTTTCCAGGCTAAACCTAAGTTTTTATCTCCAAGCTCTGTAACTCACCCGGTTGGAGTTTGTTCAGTTGCCAATCACCAATCGATGCTCGGATCAAGCGCAGTGTTGGCAGGCCAACGGCGGCAGTCATTCTCCTGACCTGACGGTTTTTCCCCTCGCTGATTACCAACTCTATCCAGCTGACCGGTATTTTTCGGCGTTGCCTTATCGGCGGTTGACGGGGCCAAAGCCAGGCCGGCTTGCGCGCCAACAAACGCACCCCGGCGCGACCTGTTCGGCCATCTTTAAGGTGTACACCATCCGCTAGTTGCTGCAAAGCCCGGGCCGTTGGCACGCCCTCTACTTGCAGTAGGTAGGTCTTTTCTTTTTTGTAACGGGGGTGGCTGATCCGTTGTTGTAATGCGCCATCATTGGTCAGCACTACCAAGCCTTCACTGTCACGATCTAAACGCCCAGCAAGGTAAAACCCCGGGCGATCGATCCACTGCGCCAGTGTCGGCCGATCCTCAGTGTCGGTAAACTGGCTGAGCACCCCGTAAGGCTTGTTGAACAGCAGTATTTCAGCCATCAGTCTGCTCCGTAATTAAAACGGCAGCTCTAAATCCGGGCGCAATGACATGATTAAATCGCGGAAAGCATTTTGGATGCGATGCAAGGCCTTTTCCGTATCAGCATCAAAACGCAGCACCAATATTGGCGTGGTGTTAGAGGCTCTAACCAGACCCCAACCATCGTCAAAATCTACCCGTAAGCCGTCAATAGTATTGATCTCAGCATCATCAAAATGGGCACGATCCTGTAGCAGGTCGACAAAGGCATGATTTTCGCCTTCAGCCATTTCAACCTTGAGTTCAGGCGTGCTAACACCGTGAGGTAAGGCACTCAACACTTCTTCCGGCGACTCATTTTTCCAGGCCAGTATTTCCAGCAAACGACAGGCGGCATAAATACCATCATCGACGCCATACCAGCGCTCCTTAAAGAAAAAGTGCCCCGACATTTCGCCGGCAAAAGGAGACTTCATCTCCGGCATTTTATTCTTGATGAATGAGTGCCCAGTTTTCCACATTAATGGAACACCACCCGCTTCCCGAATCGCATCGGTCAAATGCCGAGAGCACTTCACATCATAAATGATGGTAGCACCGGGATTGCGCGAAAGAATATCCCGAACAAAAAGAATCATCAATCGATCGGAGTAAATTATTTCGCCGGAAGGAGTTACAACCCCAAGACGGTCAGCATCGCCATCGAAAGCAACACCAAGATCGGCATTTGTACCTTTCACCGCTTTGATCAAGTCTTCGAGATTCTCCGGCACACTGGGATCCGGGTGGTGGTTCGGGAAAGTGCCGTCAACATCATCATAAAGAGCAGAAACTTCCGCGCCAATTGATTGCAATACGGAAACCGCATTCACGCCGCCTACTCCGTTGCCGCAATCGGCTACTATTTTCAATGGCCTTGCCAATTGAATATCAGTCGATATTCGCTCCTGATAATGCGACAACACACCTTCGGTTCTGGTTACACCAACACCATCCTCAAAGTCATCCTCGCCTATCATTCGATAGAGGTTTTGAATCTCCTCACTGGCCAGCGTTACCCCACCGATTACCATTTTCAAGCCATTATATTCAGGTGGATTATGACTACCTGTGACCATGACCCCGGAACCGGAGCCAAATTCAGCTGCGGCATAATACAGCACCCCGGTGGGCACCATTCCAATTTCAATAACATCACAGCCGGTACTTAATATCCCCTGTTTTAGGGCTTTGATTAATGCCGGGCCTGAAACTCTGCCATCACGGGCGACCACAACCGGGCCGGCATCTCGCCTGACAGCTACCGTACCAACTGCCCGACCAATAAACCAGGCCGCATCCTCGGTCAGGGTTTCATTGACGATGCCGCGAATATCATAAGCCTTGAATATGCTCGCGACCGGCTTGATCCGCTGGTGTAGCTCAATCTCAGGAATCTTGGCAACAGGGATCGGTTGGTGTAATTCTTGATATAGTTCAGGTTCAGGCTCGGGCTCTGACTCAGCCCCTGGGGCCGGATTTTCGACGCCCAGCTGCTGACTATTAAAGCTAGCCATTTCTTCAGCTTCGCGTTGTTTTTCAGTATCGGGGAGCACTAGCTCGTTTTGTTTTTTTGTATCAGCAACAAGCTCAGGCAGGGATTCATCAATTACCCGTGGCTCAGGTTTCCGTAACCAGCCGATAACAAAAATCAATAATCCCAGCAAAAGCAATAATTTGGCGTTTTTCGAAGACTCCAGTCCTGGCAGGGGCGGTTGTGACCAGCTGATATAAAAAAGTGAACCTCGAATAGCCTTACGGTTGGCTCCAACCCAACCTTCAGGCGCTCTGCCAATAGACTCCAAGCTGACAAAATGGCTAGCTCCCGCAGACTGCTGCAAACTCAAAAAGCCCTTCACTGCACCGACAGCATCAATGCGCTCGAAAAGCTCCTCAGTCTTCCAACTAACCAGCAAATACCCTATATCCCCCTTCTCATCTTTCAGCTTGGTGATACCAACCACCAAATTTCGACCGTCATCCTGCAATACCTGAATCGCTGCGGTGCCGCTATTGTCCGCCTCCAGCAACATATCGTAGATCACATATTCCTGAGGGTAAATTGAATTGGCAAGGGATTTGACCGGTTTTTCCAGCAAGTCAGCGTCAAAAGTTCGTACATCGACAATGCTTTTGTCGGTTTCACGCAACACTGTAAGTAATGTACGGTAATCAATTTCTTTATTTACCCGTGCGCGCCCGTTTTCGATGGCCGAGGGGGAACGCAGAGTTGATTGCATCCGGCGTACCGTGGTTTCAGATTCCTTATACACACCTTCCGCCGTACGGACCAGGGCCCGGTACTCAGATTCAATCGCCATGCTCTTGGAGTATACAAAACCACCTAAAAGCAGCAACATCAAACCCAAACCAAAGAAAACAAACGCTAACCAGCGGGGCAGCGGAGGTGGCTTGAGGTTATGTTTTCGCACAAATCGCTGCCAAGCTTTGGGCAGCCCTTCTTTATTTTTATTCATTTTTTTGTTCAAGCGCCATTAATTTCCCCAGAATTACTGCTTACCCGTATGTCCGAAACCACCTTCACCCCTGTGACTGGTGTTGAACTCAGTGACAACTTCCCATTTTGCCTGAACTACCGGGACAAATACAAGCTGGGCGATTCGCTCACCCACCTCAATAGTGAATGGTTTACTGCCACGATTCCAGCAGGAAACAAATAACTGCCCCTGGTAGTCGCTGTCGATCAAGCCCACCAGATTGCCCAATACGATGCCATGTTTATGCCCTAATCCGGATCGCGGCAAAATAATAGCAGCCAGTTGCGGGTCTGCTACATGGATTGCCAGCCCGGTGGGAATCAACGTAGTTTCTCCCGGCGCCAGCAGCAGGGCTGTATCCACACAGGCGCGTAGGTCCATCCCGGCAGAACCGCTAGTAGCATACTTCGGTAGTGCAATTGCTGCACCAATGCGCGGGTCGATTATTTTTAATTGTATTTGATTCAAGACTAACATCCCTGCTCTGTAACCTACCTGATTTAAAGATTATAGACTACATGTCAACACGATGATTACCCCTTTGCCTGCAACCGCAAATTTCCGACAATTAACTTCATCAAAACACAGGCAAAATCCAATGAGCATTAAGGACTGGCCAGAGCAACTACAACCTCGGGAAAAACTACTGGCTTCAGGGGCGGCATCTCTTTCTGATGCTGAACTGTTGGCCATATTCTTGCGCACCGGTCTTGCTGGGGTTAGCGCACTAGAACTTGCAAGCGAGATGCTCGACAGCCTAGGGGGTTTGCGACCCTTGTTTAATAGTAATGAATCCCGACTTACCCGTATTCGCGGCATTGGTCCGGCAAAGTTTGCCCAACTATCAGCTATTACCGAACTCAACCAGCGCTACCTTAAGGAACAACTACAACGCAAAGCTGCCTTATCCGATCCCGAAAACACTCGCAACTACCTGATTAGTTTGTTGCGTGACCGCCGGCGTGAAGTATTTCTTGCCCTTTATCTGGATAACCGCCACCGGGTTATTTGCCACGAAGAACTTTTTAAGGGCACTATCGATGGGGCTGCGGTTTACCCGCGAGTGGTGGCCGAACGCGCGCTCAAGCACAATGCTGCAGCTATCATCGTTGCGCATAACCACCCATCGGGGGTATCGGAACCTAGCCGTGCAGATGAAGCCATCACCCGCCGCTTACGCGATGCCCTGGCCTTGCTCGACATCCGCTTGCTAGACCATTTTGTGATTGGTGATGGCAGGCCGATATCATTAGCAGAGCGCGGCATTATATAAACGACTTTTGCGGCTGAAATCGACTATAATAGGGGACTGCCTGCCCTTATCCTGCAGAAATTGCAATTTCTCGCAGATGTATCAAAATTTTGTCGGTTTTGTCTCAGTTTTATCGACAATATTATGACAATATTATTGATATTTCTTGCATTTAAACGCAATATCAGGTATAAAGTGCGGCTCGTTTTTACTTTTTTCAGATTTCATTTTTTGCAAGGAAAGTCCGATGGCCAAAGTATGCCAGGTAACAGGTAAGCGCCCCGCAACGGGCAACAATGTATCCCACGCCAACAATAGAACCCGGCGTCGGTTTCTCCCTAATCTTCACAGCCACCGTTTTTGGGTAGAGTCTGAGAATCGTTGGGTTAAACTGCGTGTTTCTACCAAAGGTTTACGCATTATCGACAAGAAAGGCATTGATGTCGTGCTTGTAGACCTGCGTTCCCGCGGTGAAAAGTTCTAAATTCCGGTTAACTAGGAGAATACAATATGCGTGATAAAATTAAATTAGTGTCTTCAGCCGGTACCGGTCATTATTACACTACCGACAAAAACAAAAAGAACACCCCTGAAAAGATGGAATACAAAAAATACGACCCACGGGTGCGTAAGCATGTCATCTATAAGGAAGCCAAAATCAAGTAATTTATCTTGATGGTTTACCCCTGTTCTAAAAAAATATGTTCTAAAAAAACCTGCCGACTGGCGGGTTTTTTTATAGCCGCTGCATCTACAATCAGCGAGCGATCCCTCCATGCCTGAGTTACCGGAAGTTGAAACCACTTGCCGCGGCATTCGCCCACACCTGCTGGGCCAAACCATCAGCGCCGTGGAAGTCCGTCAGCCAAAATTACGCTGGCCAATACCCCCTGAATTACGCGCCAGCATTGGACAAACCATTCATGCGGTTTCTCGGCGGGGCAAATACCTGCTGATCGATGTCGATACGGGTACTATCCTGATCCATCTAGGTATGTCCGGCAGTCTGCGCTTAGTTGAAAGTCACCAACAGCCAGAAAAACATGACCATATCGATATCGCTCTCAGCAGTGGCAAGCTTTTGCGTTTGCACGATCCACGCCGTTTTGGTGCGGTGCTCTGGTGGACTGAAAAAATAGAAAGCCACCCACTGCTCAGCAAGCTGGGGCCAGAACCGCTAGAGCCCGCCTTCGATGATGACCACCTGTGGCATCAGTCGCGCGGCCGCAAACAAGCGGTTAAGGCATTCATAATGAATGGGCATATCGTCGTTGGTGTGGGTAATATCTATGCTTCAGAATCGCTGTTCCGCGCCGGCATTTTGCCGCAACGACAGGCTGGTAGGATTTCCCGACAACGCTACCAACGCCTCAGCCAAACCATTCGCGAAGTGCTGGCAGAAGCCATTGCTCAGGGTGGCACTACTTTGCAGGATTTCAGTAACAGTGATGGCCAGCCCGGCTACTTTGCCCAGGAATTACTGGTTTACGGGCGCGAAGGCCAGGATTGTGTAGCCTGTTCGGCAAAAATTAAAATGAAAGTTATTGGCCAGCGGGCCAGCTTTTATTGTTCAAAGTGCCAAACCTGAGTTAATTATTGTCCATATAGCGACAAACACGCAGCGGCAAACTAAAATACCCTGAACATATCAAATTAATACCTAGATCTTGCAAGTGCTCGCACTCACAGGATTTAGGCAATACAACTCCAACGGAGACCAGCATGGCTGCAAGAACACACCGCCCCAGACGCATGCGCAGGGATGAATTCTCCCGCCGCCTAATGCGTGAAAACCAGCTCACGGCCAATGATTTAATTTATCCATTATTTGTGCTTGAGGGTGATAATAAGAAAGAAGAGATTCCTTCCATGCCCGGCGTCTATCGCCAGTCAATAGATGTGTTGCTGGAGACTGCTGCAGATGCGGTTAAACTGGGAATTCCCGCTTTAGCATTATTTCCTGTTACTCCTGCAGAAGCGAAAAGTCTGGATGCCAAGGCCGCATACGACCCGCAAGGCATTGCCCAACGGGCGGTTCGCGCGCTGAAAGAAGAATTTCCGGAGTTGGGGGTCATCACCGATGTCGCCCTTGATCCCTTTACATCCCACGGCCAGGATGGTTTGATTGATGACAACGGCTATGTACTCAATGATGAAACCATTGAGGTGCTGGTAAAACAGGCACTCTCACATAGCGACGCCGGCGCTGATATTGTTGCGCCCTCCGATATGATGGATGGGCGTGTCGGCGCAATCCGTGAAGCGCTAGAAACCGCTGGTTATTCCCATACCAAAATTCTTGCCTACTCGGCAAAATACGCTTCCAGTTTTTATGGGCCCTTCCGCGATGCTGTAGGTTCTGCCGGTAGCTTAGGGACTGGCAATAAATACTCCTACCAGATGGACCCGGCGAACAGCGATGAGGCCTTGGCCGAAGTTGAGCTGGACCTTACAGAAGGTGCTGATATGGTAATGGTTAAGCCCGGCATGCCCTATCTGGATGTGCTTTACCGGGTAAAAGACACCTTTGAAAAACCAACTTTTGTTTATCAGGTCAGCGGTGAATACGCGATGCTCAAAGCCGCTGCGCAAAACGGCTGGCTGGATGAAAAAGCCGTTGTACTGGAAAGTCTGCTGGCATTCAAACGCGCTGGAGCAGATGCCATCCTGACTTATTTTGCGCTTGATGCAGCCCGCTGGTTACAACAGGACTGATCCGCACTTGGACACTCTGCACCTGGCCTTGTTCGGCAATCCGGTAGCGCATAGCCTGTCGCCGGTTATCCATCAGGCGTTTGCCGATCAATTCGGGCTAAAGCTCGACTATGCGCTGATTCTTGCCTCTGAGGAAACTTTTGCGAAACAACTAAAGCAGCTGCAATCAAGCGGTGCTCGCGGCTGCAATATTACCGTGCCGTTAAAAGTCCCGGCACACAATATCGCCGATACATTATCAACAGCCGCGGTAACAGCCGGTGCCGCCAATACTTTAGTTTTCCAGCAAAGCGGTGTCTTTGCAGATAACACCGATGGACTGGGATGGCTGAAAGATCTTGCCCGGGCAGAGACAAGCATCAAGGGTAAGTCTGTTGCAATTATTGGTGCCGGTGGCGCAGCAGCTGGCATCACTCCGATCATACTTGCACAATCTCCGAGTGCGCTAGTTATCGCCAACCGCAGCCCGGAGAAAGCCGCGAGCTTGCTTCAGCAGCAAACAAACCCAAACTTTCGTAGTATGAGTCTGCAACAACTACGGCAACCAGGCTTGCCTAAATTTGACCTGCTGGTCAACGCCACTTCCATTGGTCATCAGGGACAGCATCCGGATCTATCCCCGGAATCATTGAACCCCGAAGCACTTGTATACGACCTCAATTACGGCACAGCTGCCGAACCATTAAAAAACTGGTGTAGTAAGAATAATATCCGCTACCGTGATGGACTTGGAATGCTAGTTGAACAGGCGGCGTTAGCCTTTAATTTATGGACAAGTCAGTCACCGGAAACTCAGGCCGTACTTAGCAATCTAGGCGAATTACTTAATCAAAAAACTTAGTTCAAATTTACTCAGGTGTTGAGAAACGAATTTGAGCCAACGATTTTAATGCAAGCAATAAACCCTGGCTGATCATCAGCACAGCAAACAGCGGAATTAAAGATTTAAGTAGCCACACCAGCGGTAAACCGCCCGCTTCACGCGAGCCTTCAAACACGGACCAGGAAGCGGCGACATAATTCCAGCTAGTGACTAATATAAAAATAGCGAAAGGCAGTAGAAAAATCAGACTACCCAGAAAATTAACCCAGGCTTTATGGCGGGGGCTGGCATCGCGATAAAAAATATCTACGCGTACATGCCCGTCTTCAGAAAGTGTCCATGCGGCCGCTAACATAAATACCATGGCATGCAAGTATGTGGCAGCTTCCTGTATCGCAATCGAGCCTGCATTAAATACATAGCGACCCAGCACAATGAGAAAAATCAGCAGCACCATTGCTAGCACGAGCCAGGCAACACTACGGCCAATTTTGTTAATTATGCTGGCTAAAATCTCCATTCCTACAGTGACACGCTAGAGGGTAACTACCACTCTTTAAGCCTCCACATTGCCGGAGCAATAGGGTTAAGTCCGTCTTCATGCGGCTGCAACTCCAGGCTGCCATCACCATCCATATCCATGTAATAGTAGGAAATGCCTTTTATCGGTGTGATTTTAACCATATAAAGCTTGCCGTTTTGCCGATATTCCTCAATAGTTTTGCCTTCCTCGGTACGGATGCTAACGACGGGTGGCTCTTCATTACCACGAACTTTAGGTGGCAAGGGTTCGGGAATCGGCGGTGGTGGCGGTGCTTTTTCGAAAGTTTTGTTTTCCTGCGCCTGAGCCGATGCGGACAACAAAAGCAAAGCTGCGCCAAAAGATAATAGTATTAATTTCCGAGTGTTCTGCATAGCAGCTGCCCTCTGGGGTAAAATCTATGGAGTAAAATCTAAAATCAGTAAATTCTATTAGGTAAAATCAGGTAAAATCATTTCTAAGCTAAGAATAACACACACGGCAGATATTCCATGAGCAACAATTCTCCTCAAACAGATAATTCCAATACTTTATACCTGGTCGATGGCTCATCCTATCTCTACCGGGCGTTTCATGCCCTACCATCATTGAGCAATAGCCAAGGCGATCCTACCGGCGCGATCTACGGGGTTGCTAATATGCTGCGTCGATTACTGAAAGAATCCAACCCGCAGCGGGCGGCTGTTGTGTTCGATGCAAAAGGCAAAACCTTCCGGCATGAGCAATATGCCGACTACAAAGCCAACCGCCCGCCAATGCCTGATGAATTGCGTGAACAACTTACCGGCCTGAAAGAGCTGATCAAGGCCATGGGTTTTCCTCTACTAGAAATCAGCGGCGTTGAGGCTGATGATGTTATTGGCACGCTTTGCGAAGCGGCGGTAAAACAAGGCTTAAGCTGTGTTGTATCTACCGGTGATAAGGATCTTGCCCAATTGGTGAACAACAGCGTGAGCCTTGTGGACACGATGAAAAATGCACGCCTTACTCCGGATGCTGTGGTCGAGAAATTCGGTGTTCGTCCGGATCAGATTATTGATTACCTAGCCCTGGTTGGCGACACTTCCGACAATATTCCCGGGGTTCCAAAGGTAGGCCCAAAAACCGCCGTCAAGTGGCTGCAGCAATATGGCAGTGTTGATGAAATCATTGCCAAAGCGGATGAGTTCAAGGGTAAAGTAGGTGAAAACCTGCGTGAATTTTTGCCGCAGTTACCGCTGTCACAGGCGTTAACCACCATCAAACTTGATGTCCCGCTGGATGTCAGTGCAAATGATTTATTGATGCAGCCGGTAGGTGAAAAACAACTGCTGGGAATTTTACAGCGCTATGATTTTCATCGCTGGGTAGATGAGCTGCAACAGGGTGAAGATACTGAAACACAGCCGGATCAGGCTGCCGTAGCTGTCGATTACACGACCATTATTGATAACGACACACTTGAGCATTGGCTGCAAAAACTTAAACCAGCCGAGCTGTTTGCCTTTGATACCGAAACCACCAGCCTGAACTATATGCAGGCGGAAATTGTTGGTCTCAGCTTTGCGGTTACGGCAAATGAAGCCGCCTACCTGCCGCTGGCGCATAATTACCCCGGCTGCCCGCAACAATTAGATCGGGATGAGGCCGGCAAAGCCAAACTCGGACAGCACCTGAAATACGACCGCAATGTGCTTCTCAACCATGGCATCGAGCTTAACGGCATTGCCCATGACACTATGCTTGAAAGTTATATTCTCGACAGCACCGCCGGACGCCACAATATGGATTCCCTCGCCAAACGCAATCTCGGCCGGGACACGATTAAATTCAGTGATGTCGCCGGCAAGGGTAAAAATCAGTTGACCTTTAATCAGGTTGAAATTGAAAGAGCCGCACCCTATGCCGCCGAAGATGCCGATATCACCCTGCAACTGCATCAACATTTATGGCCGCAATTGCAAAAGCTCACCAGCCTGGAAAAACTCTATCTGGAAATCGAAATGCCCCTGATTCCGGTGCTCTCGCGAATGGAAACCACCGGCGTATTGATTGATGGTGCATTACTACGCGTACAAAGCCAAGAGCTGGCTAAAAAAATGCTGGAACAAGAACAACGCGCTTATGAACTCGCCGGGCACAACTTTAACCTCGCTTCACCCAAACAGTTACAACATATTTTATTTGTAGAGCTTGAATTACCGATTATTCGCAAAACCCCGAAAGGACAACCCTCCACAGCGGAAGATGTGCTGAATGAATTGGGACAGGATTATGAATTACCCCGTTTAATTCTCGAAT
>QIKG01000166.1 GCA_003232965.1 Oceanospirillales bacterium | reverse complement strand
CTAGCATAGATCTTCGCGAAGGCCTCAGGCGCCTTATCGAATGGCGTGCCAACCACAAGGCCGAGGTGGTAAGCCGTCGCAAAGCAGTAGGGTTGCCTGAATGAGTACCCAAGACAAAATGAATGTTCCCATCGCGCGTACAAGCCTCACCGAGGCAGAAATTCAAAGCGTACTCGCCCCTTTGCGTAGCGGTTGGCTGGTGCAAGGTCCCAAGGTGCGTGAGTTCGAAGAGAAGTGGTCGGCATTTACGGGCGCTAAGCACTCTATCGCTGTGACTTCCTGCACGACTGCGCTGCACCTGTCCTTGGCGGCACAGGGATTTGGATCTGGAGATGAGGCAATTGTTCCGGCCTTCACTTGGATTGCCACCGCTAATGTGATCGAGCACCTTGGCGGTACCGTGGTCTTCTGCGACATCGATCTCGAAACCTTCAACCTGGACGTCACGCAACTCGAAACGAAAATCACGCCTCGCACTAAGGCAATCTTGCCGGTTCACCTGTTTGGACTCGCCGCGGACATGGGTTCAATCAGTCAGGTAGCGCAACGACATGGATTGTGTGTGATAGAAGATGCCGCATGTGGATTTGGTAGCCGTTACCACGGTAAGCATGTCGGCACACTGGGCGATACCGGCTGCTTCAGTTTCCATCCGCGTAAGGCGATCACCACGGGTGAGGGCGGTATGATAACCACCAATAACGCTGTGTTGGCGGAAAAGCTCCGCCGCTTGCGCGACCACGGTGCAGTGATATCGGATTTGCAGCGCCACCTTGGCGCGCGGCCATACCTGCTTGCGGATCATCCTGATGCCGGCTACAACCAGCGCATGACTGATATTCAAGCGGCGTTGGGATCGGCGCAGATGGATCGTGCAACCGATATCGTTGCCGAACGGCAGCGTCTTGCCGCACGCTATGATGAAGCATTTGCCTCACTACCTTGGTTGCGAACTCCCGCTCATATTGAAGGGCTTGAGCACGGCTACCAAAGTTACCCTTGCCTTTTCCAGCCGGAAGCGATTAACCCCGAATCTATTTCGCGCATCAACCAGGCACGCAATGCGTGGATGGATCAGCTTCAGCAAGTTGGAATCTCGACCCGTCCAGCCACTCACGCTGTGCACATGCTTACTTTCTACAGAGAAAAATATGCTCTCAAGCTTGAAGACTTCCCCAATGCTTGGGTAGCCAATGATTGCAGCATTTCACTGCCGCTGTTCCATGGCATGAGTGAAGCAGAGCAGAATTACGTGATTCAACAAGTATTAGAAAGCCAACGCTAATGTGTGGAATTTCCGGTCTGATTCACTTCGACGGCGCTCCTGTCTCCCCAGTTACACTGCAGAAGATGACCGATGCTATTGCCCACCGAGGACCTGACGGTGAAGGGCACTGGATCGAGGGCAACATTGGTCTGGGCCACCGCCGGCTGGCCATTATCGACCTCAGTCCCGGCGGGCATCAACCGATGATCAGTTCGGACCACCGTTATGTGCTCAGCTACAACGGCGAAATCTACAATTTTCGCGAATTACGTACTGAGCTTGAAGCCGAAGGGTATTGGTTTCGCAGCAAAACCGATAGCGAAGTAGTACTCCATGCGCTGGCTCATTGGGGTACGGGCGCACTGCTTAAATTCAATGGTATGTTCGCTCTAGCTCTGTGGGATAGAAAAGAACAAAGCCTGCTTCTGGCCCGGGACCGCTATGGCATTAAGCCTCTATATTATGCACAGCAAGGCAGTACTTTCGCTTTCGGTTCTGAACAGAAGGCGATTACCGCACAGCCGAGCTTCGCGCGAAAACTCAACAAGCCTGCTTTGCTGGAGTACTTCACTTTCCAGAATATTTTCACCGACCAGACCTTGCTAGCGGGTGTTCACCTGCTGTCGGCTGGCCATTATGCCACTATCAGTATGGAGCGCCCAGAGATTCGTACACACTGCTACTGGGATTACCGCTTCCGAGAACCCGACCACCCCGGCAGCAAACAAGAATATCTGGAAGAACTCGACCGCCTGTTCCATCAGGCAGTTAATCGCCAACTGGTTGGCGATGTGGAGCTGGGTGCATACCTTAGCGGGGGAATGGATTCTGGTTCGATTACGGCCCTTGCGGCTCAGCAGTTTCCTTATTTGAAGAGCTTTACTTGCGGTTTTGATCTCAGTTCTGCTTCCGGTATCGAACTGGCCTTCGACGAGCGAATCAAAGCAGAAGCTATGTCTGCTCGCTTTAAAACCGAGCACTATGAGATGATACTTAAAGCCGGTGACATGGAACGCTGTCTGCCCAAATTAGCATGGCACCTAGAAGAACCGCGCGTGGGGCAAAGCTATCCAAACTACTATGCCGCGCAACTGGCGAGCAAGTTCGTGAAGGTGGTGCTCTCGGGCAGCGGCGGTGACGAACTCTTCGGTGGTTATCCTTGGCGCTATTACCGCGCCGCTAACAGTCAGAATTTCGAGCATTACATCGATCAGTATTACCTTTACTGGCAACGGATGGTAAACAACTCACAGCTTAAACAGATTTTTTCGCCAGTATGGGGCGAGGTGGAGCATGTTTGGACGCGAGACATTTTTCGTGATGTATTTGACACTCACGATAACGAACTTGACCGCCCAGAGGATTATATCAATCATTCGCTCTACTTCGAGGCTAAGACTTTTCTGCACGGACTGTTCGTGGTGGAGGATAAACTCTCCATGGCTCACAGCTTAGAGAACCGCGTGCCCTTTATGGACAACGACCTGGTGAATTTCGCTATGCAGTGCCCCGTAAATCTCAAACTCAACAATCTGGCCGAGGTGTTGAAAATCAACGAAAATGAGATAGGTAGCAAGCAGGATAAGTACTTCCAGAAAACCAATGACGGCAAACAGATTTTACGAGAGATGATGCAGCGGCATATTCCCAGTGATATTACGCAGGCCGCAAAGCAGGGTTTTTCATCCCCTGATGCAAGTTGGTTTAAAGGAGAGAGTATCGAGTTTGTTAAGCACACGCTACTTAATGCTAATGCCCGCATTTACGAAGTGCTGGATCGCAAAACTGTTACACTGCTGATTGAGCAGCACCTGAGTGGCAAGCAGAATCGGCGATTGTTGATCTGGTCGTTATTGAATTGTGAAGAGTTTATGAAACAGCACCTATGATAGAAATTGAAAAAATTGAGGGGTGTGGGGATGAAGCCATTCGTGAATATCTACTTTGCAATCCAAATACCTTGATTTACTCTGAACCAAGGTTTATTAAGCTGGTGGCAGAACACTTGGATGCAAGCGCTTTCTGGTTACTCGCGCGGAAGGAGGGTTATTTAGTTGGTGCTTTGCCTTTTTTGGTAAAACAAGGCCTCCTTGGCCCCGTCTATAACTCGCTGGCTTATTATGGAAGCAACGGCTCAGTAATACAGGCAAAGCCGAACGAGAGCGTAAAGGAAAAGTTAATTCAATCGTTCTACCAAGAAGCGGGTGCATCAGGAGCGGTATCCGCAACAATCATAACCAATCCGCTTGAGTGCGATGCTGATTTTTTTGAAAATCATACTAAGTGCTTTCTCCGAGATGAAAGAATTGGGCAAATCACCCACTTTCCTGCACTCACCTCTCCGGATGATTTGATGACATGTTTTCAGAACCCGCGTCCTCGTAACATTCGGCGTGCATTGAAGGAGGGTGTCGTGGTTCAAGCAGGTCATGAGGAGGCATTAGGTTTTCTTTATGACACCCATGTCGCAAACATGTCTGCGATTGGCGGACTGCCAAAAAAACGCGAGTTTTTTGACTCAATTAGTGGGAACTTAGAGCCTGGGCACTGGAAAGTTTATACTGCAACACTTAGGGGGCAACCGATCGCCGCCTTGCTGCTTTTTTACTTCAATAACACTGTTGAATATTTTACGCCGGTTATTGTTGAGGAGTACCGAAATACTCAAGCTCTTGCACTAGTGATTTATACGGCTATGAAAGATGCCATCAAGGTTGGGTTTAAAAACTGGAACTGGGGAGGGACGTGGCTTTCTCAGGGCGGAGTGTATGACTTCAAAAAGCGTTGGGGGACGAGCGAGTATCGTTATTATTATTACACCAAGTTGTATGTTCCGGAGGTAACTAATTGCTCTCCAGCATACCTGCAAGAACAATACCCTGGATTCTTTGTGTTCCCGTATAAATATTTAAAGGAGGGGCAATGAATAGTAGGTTAATTATAGTTGGAACGGGGCTGTTTGCTGAGATGGCTCGTGAATATTTCAATGAATTGAGTGACTATAATGTTGAGGCATTTTCGTGTCATGAGAAATATAAAGAAGCCGATTCCATTTACGAGTTGCCGCTTATTTCCGTTGAAGACCTAGTAAAAAAACACCTCCCTCAGGATGTTACGCTATTTGTTGCAATTGGATATGGAGAAATGAATAAGATTAGGCAGAGGGTATATGAGGAACTGAAGGCACACGGCTACTCTTTTGCAACTTTTGTTTACCCTGGGGTGAAAATTTGGGATAACGCAACACTTGGAGACAATGTATTCATATTTGAAGATAATACAATTCAGCCTTATACAAGGATTGGGAGCAATACGATTTTCTGGAGTGGGAACCACATTGGTCATCATTCTTCCATTGGAAGTCACTGCTTTATCTCTTCGCATGTTGTTGTATCTGGCTCATGTCATATTGGGAATAATGTGTTTATTGGTGTTAATGCTACTTTGCACGATTCATTAAATATTGGAGATGAGTGTTTGATTGGCGCGGGGGCAATTATCAATAAAAACACACAAGCAAAGAGTGTGTTTGTACCTGCGGCGACAAAAATTTTCCCGAAAAATAGTGAAGAAATAGGGTTTTAAATGAATATCAAAGACCAGCTTAAGAAGGTAGAGGAGCTATACACTCAGAATATAGCTGAGAGAGGTATTAATTCAACGGCAGTAGGCTGGAATACACCAGATTGCCAGGGTTTGCGATTTAGTAAGCTTTGTGGTGTGATTGATGGTAGTGCCCCTATTTCTGTGAATGATTATGGCTGTGGTTATGGCGCGCAGCTGGATTATCTTGAGAAAAATCTTAGGCATAAAGTGCTAGAGTATAATGGCTATGACATTAGCAATAAAATGCTGGCGGTTGCCAAGGGTAATCTGAAAAACTTTGGCGGGGAACTTAATCTCATAAACTCAGCGAATGTTGACACATTGGCTGACTATTCATTTGTATCGGGGACCTTTAACTTAAGGTTCGATGCAAGCACTGAAGATTGGGAAGCTTTTATCAGTTCTAAACTGGTAGAGCTCAACGCGTCCTCGCGAAGAGGTTTTGCATTTAATCTATTAACTTCCTATGTCGATTATCGGGAACCCCACCTCTATTACGGGGACCCTTGTTTTTGGTTTGATTTTTGTAAAACCAATTTCTCAAAGCACGTATCGTTGATTCACGATTACCCCCTATGGGAATGGTCGATATTGGTAAAAAAGGAAGCATAGAATGGCTTGGATTAAGCTAGGCTTAATCTATAAGCCTACCGGTCAATTTGACTGGTCGTGTTCGCATGCGACTGCGCCAACACCTTTGTGTCTTGGTGGCGATATTTATAGGATATATTTTTCAAGTCGAGATGAATTAAATAGAAATCAAGTTGGTTATATTGAGTTGGACATAAATGAACCGCGTGAGATTTTAGCTGTTAGTGAAAAGCCTGTTATCGCTTGTGGTGAATTTGGTTATTTTGATTGTGATGGCGTGTATGGAACTACGCTGGTTGAACATGAAGGCGAGCTTAGGTTTTATTACGCAGGTTGGAACGCGGGGGTTAGGGGGGTATTCTATTCATCGATTGGCATGGCAACAAGCAACGATGGTGGTAAGACTTTTAACAAATACCAGGAGGTTCCGTTACTCGCACGCGATGTGATTGATAAATGGGCAGTGATGGCGCCATTTGTAATGAAGTTAGCGAGTGGTAGCTGGGTTATGTGGTATGCGTCAGGAATCAGACTGTATAAGGATGGCAACGATGGCTTGAAGTCGTACTATGATATTAAGACCGCATTGTCTAAAGACGGACTAAATTGGGCAAAGAGCGGGAAAAGTGCAATCGCGCTTGGTGATAAGACCTCGAATATTGCTCGTGCGTGCGTAGTTAAACAAATCGATGGCTTTTCAGCTTGGTACCCCTATGTAAATAAAGAACTGGGGCAGTATCGGATAGGCTACGGAACATCCAATGATGGGATGCTCTTTGAGCGAGATGATGCTTCGCCGCTCGCCTCAATTTCGGTGTCGGGCTGCGAGCGAGAGTGGGATGGATTGGCGGTTACATATCCGTATGTATTTAAGCATCGAGATATGACATACATGCTATACAACGGTAATGGGTTTGGTAAAACAGGGTTTGGTCTGGCGGTATGGAGTCATGAGTAACGCAAAGATTTACATTACGCTGGATCTGGACTGGCTATCGGATGAGTATCTTGCTATCAGTATTGATATTTTAGCGAAATATGGTGTAAAAGCGACTATTTTTGCTACGCACGACTCAAGGTTACTCCGAAGCCTAGATTCTGACGATTACGAAATAGGGCTGCATCCCAATTTTGATCCTGGTGGTGGTATGTATAATTTGAATGCTTTGTACGAACTGCATAAATTGTACCCTCAGGCTGTTGGAACACGTTCACACACGTTGCTATTTGGATCAAGGCTGTTGCCCGAGCTTGAAAGGTGTCACATGAAATATGAAAGCAATATATTTATGTATATGCACGAGGGGTTGCATTGTGTGGCGCGTTCGAAAACAATTACTTCTGTACCATTTAACTGGTCTGATGATAAACACCTCGAGCTTGAGCATGGTTTTGCTACCGGAGAACTACCTCCTTTGGACAATGCAGGTCTAAATGTGTTTAATTTTCATCCCGTGCATATCTATCTAAATACGGATGTGTATTCTAGGTATGAATCCTCGAAAGCAAACTTTAACAACCCTGGGATGGCTGAATATGTTAACCGGGAGCTGGGGGTTCGAAATTTATTTGAAGACCTGTGTAGTAGCATTGCTAATAACGGGGTTGAGTCCGGTTTACTGTCTGATTTGATTTGAAATAGACTCTCATCAGAGGCTGGATTATATGTACAGAGTGGAAACAGTAAGAAAATGTTTATCGACGAATATTATAATGTTGGAGGTTTTTTGATCATTGACCAATTAATTCCTCACGAGGCTGGCATTGCCCGCCTGAGTAACTACTGGGTGAATGGCAATTATGGTATATTCTTATTGCCATGTCTGAAAGGGCTTCAGAATGTGATGGCTGTCTTGTCGACAGCGGTTAGCTTTACCAGTGTGAGCGCGCCTTACTGGGGAGATTGTTAACTTGACTTGTCCCATCATCGTTCCCGCTGCACGCGCCAAGAAGTACGCTGAGCAACTTGTCCAGAAGTATGAGATAGACTGCCGTGGATTGACCATTCTGACTGAAGCAGCTTCTGGCGCCTACCTCTTTAACCCCATGATCCCACTGTTAGGCGGGGCTGACCGTGTTATCACCTTCTGCCGCGATAGCCGGTATGCGCGCACTGAGGAGGTCGAGCTCTCCATGCGTGCTGCGTATACGCAGGTGGACATGGCAGAGCGCTATGAATTCCAAACGAAGATCAATGAAGAGGATGTCTTCGGCGCCGACATAGTAACCAACAGCGGTCACCTGCGGCCTTTCGATAGCGCATTTCTCGAACGCATGAAGGGCACTGCGGTGTTGTCGCTGATGTGGGAACCTTGGGAGTTGCGGCCAGGTGAGGTTGATATCAACACCGCCAAGAGGAGGGGCATTCTTGTCATGGGAACTAATGAGCATGACGCTCCATGTGACATGCGCCCCTACTCATTCTTGACTGCTATGCACCTATTAATGGCTCATCAAACACCTCTTGTTGATGGCCGTATCCTGGTTATTGGCGATCAAACTACACTTGCGTTTCCCATCGAGGAAGGCTTAAGCAAGCTTGGTTTAGAAGCTAGACGCATATCTATGGATGTTAACCAGACCCAACTAGAGGAAATGCTTGATTGGGCTACTTATGTATTGGTTGCTGAGCATTCAGACAGCCGTGTAATCATTGGCGTGGACGGATTAATAACAGCAGTTGATCTTCTTAAGGCGGATATCGCTGCGGTTGGCGTGATTGCTGGGTTTGTTGATCGCAATGATCTCGAGTCAAATGGTGTTTCCGTCTACCCTGACCAAATTGCGCCTGCTGGTTATATGTCCTATCTGCCGTCAGTTCTGGGGCCCAATCCGGTTATGGATCTTTTTGCTGCAGGACTAAAAGTAGGCGAGATAATGGCTCGAGCGCGCCTTAGCGGGATGCCTGTTACGGAGGCGGCTAAGTGGACCTTGGCCCATAGTCCTGCTCTAGATCTGGATGGAGAGATGGCATGGATTTAACTGAAAAAGAAGAGCTTCTTCTCGATGAGTTACGTTCGTTGCATAGGAAATTACGACAAAACACGAAGGATAAGTATCAGCGTATCAATCCTTTTTACGAAGACCTGTTCGACTGGGAAGAGCGGGGGAAGTATTGGAGCGGTAAAGATGAAGTTACCATTTACAACTCAACGACAGTTCTGGGTAATGTAGATATTGGCCAAAAAACCTGGATTGGTCCGTATTGCTCGCTAGATGGAACTGGAGGAATAAAAATAGGGTCTTATTGCTCGATATCCTTGGGTGCTCAAATTCTCACGCATGATACGGTTAAGTGGTGTCTTGCGGGGGGCGAGGCCTCATACGAGTATGCTCCTGTCACAATTGGTGATCGATGTTTTATCGGTACACACGCTGTAATCCTTAAGGGTGTTACGATTGGTGATGGTTCTGTTATCGGAGCAGGTGCAGTTGTTACACATGATGTTCCTGAAGGCAGTATTGTTGCGGGAGTTCCAGCCCGAAGAATTGGAACTGTTTCTAAGGATGAAAGTGGGGAAGTCATGCTTCTTATGGATAAAGTAGCTAGTAAGATTGTTTAACCTGAATTCGTATAATAAGTGCATAACCTCTGAATGTAGTTAGGGCATACACTCTGAAATAAACAAGACTCAGGGTTACGTAGCAAGG